>NZ_OMOQ01000018.1 GCF_900302475.1 Defluviimonas aquaemixtae | reverse complement strand
CCCAGACCCTGGTCGGCGACCGGGATCTGGATGACCGCATCTCGGACATCGAGATCGAAACCCAGCGCAACATGGCGCGTTCGAGCGACAGCGTCCGCTACACGTTCGGCACCGGCGAGCGTTCGTCGCGCGGCAGCCTGTCGGCCACCTATTCGGGCGCCACGGGCAACACCGATACCCAGGACTTCGCCGCCGGCGGCCGCTACACCCTGCGCAACGGCGACTGGGGCCACAGCTTCGGCTTCGCCTTCGGCTACGGTGAGGCCAATGGCGTGAAGAACGAAGAGAACGCCTTCATCGTCTATGACGTCACGCGTTCGTTCAACGACCGGTTCTACGTCTTCGGCGTCGGCCGTCTGGAAGTCGACGATTTCGCCTCGGACCGGAAAGACGCCTTCATCGGCTTTGGCCCGGGCTACCGCGTGGTCAACACCGACGACGTCGCATGGCGCGTCCAGGCCGGTATCGGCGCTCGTTACACCGAGCTGCAGAACGGCGTGGATGACACCAACCCGGCCGGCATCATCTCGTCGCGCCTGTTCTACCGCGTCAGCCCGACCGTGTCGCTGACCAACGACACCGACATCCTCGGTTCGGAAACCAACACGCTGGTGACGAACGATTTCGGCGTGAACGTCGCGCTGAACAACGCACTTTCGACCCGCATCGGCTACCGGACCGAATACGACACCGATCCGCTGCCGGGCCTGAAGAGCACCGATAACACGCTCAACGTGTCGCTGGTCTACAGCTTCAACTAAAGAGCGGACCCCTCGTTTGATCATGACTGGGGCGGTG
>NZ_OMOQ01000017.1 GCF_900302475.1 Defluviimonas aquaemixtae | reverse complement strand
GCATGCATCAGGTCGAAGCCCTTGTTGATCTCGTCGAGCTTCAATGTATGGGTGATCATCGGGTCGATCTCGATCTTGCCGTCCATGTACCAGTCGACGATCTTCGGAACGTCGGTCCGCCCCCTGGCCCCGCCGAAGGCCGTACCCTTCCAGACCCGCCCGGTGACCAGCTGGAAGGGCCGCGTCGCGATCTCCGCCCCCGCCGGCGCCACGCCGATGATGACCGACACACCCCAGCCGCGATGGGTGCATTCCAGGGCGTCCCGCATCACACCCACATTGCCGGTGCAGTCGAACGAGTAATCCGCCCCCCCGATCTGGTCGAACGGCGTCTTCGTCAGGTTGACGATCTCGGCGACCACGTTGTCGACCTCTTTGGGGTTGAGGAAATGGGTCATGCCGAAATGCTCGGCCATCGCCTTCTTGCCCGGGTTGAGGTCGACCCCGATGATCATGTCGGCGCCCGCGAGCCTGAGGCCCTGGATCACGTTCAGCCCGATCCCGCCGAGCCCGAAGACCACCGCCTTCGCCCCGATCTCGACCTTCGCCGTGTTGATCACCGCGCCGATGCCGGTCGTCACCCCGCAGCCGATGTAGCAGATCTTGTCGAACGGCGCGTCCTCGCGCACCTTGGCGACCGCGATCTCGGGCAACACCGTGTAGTTCGAGAAGGTCGAGCAGCCCATGTAATGCAGGATCGGCTTGCCGCCCGGCCCGGTGAACCGCGAGGTCCCGTCCGGCATCAGCCCCTGGCCTTGGGTCGCCCGGATCGAGGTGCAGAGATTGGTCTTCTGCGACAGGCAGGACGGGCAGGCCCGGCATTCCGGCGTGTAGAGCGGGATCACGTGGTCGCCCGTCTTCACAGAGGTCACGCCTTCGCCGACCTCGACCACGACGCCCGCCCCCTCATGCCCGAGGATCGCCGGAAACAGCCCCTCCGGATCCGCGCCCGAAAGCGTGAACTCGTCGGTGTGGCAGATGCCCGTCGCCCTGATCTCGACCATCACCTCGCCAGACTTCGGCCCGGCAAGCTCGACGTCCATGATCTCCAACGGTTTTCCAGCGGCAACGGCAACAGCGGCGCGGCT
>NZ_OMOQ01000016.1 GCF_900302475.1 Defluviimonas aquaemixtae | reverse complement strand
ATGGCAAAGGCAAAGTTTGAACGGACGAAACCGCATGTGAACGTTGGCACGATCGGCCACGTTGACCACGGCAAGACGACGCTGACGGCTGCGATCACGAAGTATTACGGTGACTTCAAGGCCTATGACCAGATCGACGCGGCGCCTGAGGAGAAGGCGCGGGGGATCACGATCTCGACGGCGCATGTGGAATACGAGACGGATGCGCGGCACTACGCGCATGTCGACTGCCCGGGCCATGCCGACTACGTCAAGAACATGATCACCGGGGCGGCGCAGATGGACGGCGCGATCCTCGTGGTGAACGCGGCCGACGGGCCGATGCCGCAGACCCGCGAGCACATCCTTCTGGCGCGCCAGGTCGGCGTGCCGGCCCTGGTGGTCTACATGAACAAGGTCGACCAGGTCGACGACGAGGAGCTTCTGGAGCTCGTCGAGATGGAGGTGCGCGAGCTTCTGTCGTCCTACGACTATCCGGGCGACGACATCCCGATCGTGAAGGGCTCGGCGCTGGCCGCTCTGGAGGGCCGCGACGAGGCGATCGGCGAGACCTCGATCCGCGAGCTGATGAAGGCGGTCGACGACTACATTCCGACGCCGGACCGTCCGATCGACCAGCCGTTCCTGATGCCGATCGAGGACGTGTTCTCGATCTCGGGTAGGGGCACGGTGGTCACGGGGCGGGTCGAGCGCGGCGTGATCAATGTCGGCGACGAGATCGAGATCGTCGGCATCCGCGACACCAAGAAGACGGTCTGCACGGGCGTCGAGATGTTCCGCAAGCTTCTGGACCGCGGCGAGGCGGGCGACAATATCGGCGCGCTCCTCAGGGGCGTCGAGCGTGACGGGGTGGAGCGCGGCCAAGTGCTGTGCAAGCCGGGCTCGGTGACGCCGCACACCAAGTTCGAGGCCGAGGCCTACATCCTGACGAAGGAAGAGGGCGGCCGCCACACGCCGTTCTTCGCCAACTACCGGCCGCAGTTCTACTTCCGCACGACGGACGTGACGGGCACCGTGACGCTGCCCGAGGGCACCGAGATGGTGATGCCGGGCGACAACCTGAAGTTCGAGGTCGAGCTGATCGCGCCCATCGCGATGGA
>NZ_OMOQ01000015.1 GCF_900302475.1 Defluviimonas aquaemixtae | reverse complement strand
ATGAAGAAGGTCTACGGCAGCGCGAAGGAGGCCCTGGACGGGCTGCTTCACGACGGCATGTTCATCGCGGCGGGCGGCTTCGGCCTTTGCGGCATTCCGGAGCTTCTGATCGACGCGATCCAGGAGGCCGGAACGAAGGACATCACCATCGCCTCCAACAATTGCGGGGTGGATGATTTCGGGCTCGGGGTCCTGCTCGGGACCAAGCAGATCAAGAAAATGATCTCCTCCTATGTCGGCGAGAACGCCGAGTTCATGCGGCAATATCTCTCGGGCGAGTTGGAGCTGGAATTCAACCCGCAAGGCACGCTCGCCGAACGCATGCGCGCGGGCGGCGCGGGCATCCCCGGCTTCTACACCAAGACCGGCGTCGGGACCGTGATTGCCGAGGGCAAGGAGCACAAGGAGTTCGACGGCGAGACCTACATCCTCGAGCGCGGCATCGTCGCGGACCTCTCGATCGTCAAGGCCTGGAAGGCCGACGACACCGGCAACCTCGTCTTCAGGAAGACCGCGCGCAACTTCAACCCTCCCGCCGCGACCTGCGGCAAGGTCTGTGTGGCCGAGGTCGAGGAAATCGTGCCGAGGGGCAGCCTCGACCCCGACTGCATCCACCTGCCCGGCATCTTCGTGCACCGCCTGATCCAGGGCGCCCATGAGAAGCGGATCGAACAGCGCACCGTGCGCAAGCGCGAGGAGGCCTGAGCCATGCCGTGGGACCGCAACCAAATGGCCGCACGGGCGGCCGAGGAACTCGAAGACGGCATGTATGTCAACCTCGGCATCGGCATCCCGACACTCGTCGCGAACTACGTGGGCGGCAAGGACATCACGCTGCAATCGGAAAACGGCATGCTCGGCATGGGCCCCTTTCCTTTCGAGGGCGAGGAGGACCCCGACCTCATCAACGCCGGCAAGCAGACGATCACCGAGCTTGCGCGGACCTCGTATTTCGACAGCGCGACCTCGTTCGGCATGATCCGCGGCGGCAAGATCGCGGCGGCGATCCTCGGCGCGATGGAGGTGGCCGAGAACGGCGATCTCGCGAACTGGATGATCCCGGGCAAGCTCGTCAAGGGCATGGGCGGCGCGATGGACCTCGTCGCCGGCGTCGGCCGGGTGATCGTGGTGATGGACCATACCAACAAGCACGGCGAGTCGAAGGTCCTGAAGGCCTGCACCCTGCCCTTGACCGGCAAGGGCGTCGTCGACCGGATCATCACCAATCTCGGCGTCCTCGACGTGGTCGAGGGCGGCCTGAAGATCGTCGAGACCGCCGAGGGCGTCAGCGAAGACGAACTCCGTGCCGCAACCGAGGCGACGATTGTCTGA
>NZ_OMOQ01000014.1 GCF_900302475.1 Defluviimonas aquaemixtae | reverse complement strand
CCTCACTATGCGCTTCTTTCGCTTCAGAACTCGGCCAGCGAACTGACCGGGCCGGTCTTCGGCCAGAACGACATCGACCCGTTGGACAACGACCTCATCCGCAACTACGCCAAGACCGGAGATCCGATCGGCGAGCGGATCATTGTCCACGGCCGCGTGCTGGACGAGAACGCGCGGCCCGTGCCGAACACGCTCGTCGAGATATGGCAGGCCAATGCCGGCGGGCGCTATCGGCACAGGAAGGACACCTATCTCGCGCCCATTGACCCAAATTTCGGCGGCTGCGGGCGGACACTGACGGATGAGCAGGGCTGCTACGTCTTCCGCACGGTGAAGCCCGGCGCCTATCCTTGGCGCAACTGGGTGAACAACTGGCGGCCCGCGCATATTCATTTCTCGGTCTTCGGCTCGGCCTTCGCGCAGCGACTGATCACCCAGATGTACTTCGAAGGCGACCCCTTGATCGCGAATTGCCCGATCGTGAGGACGATCCCCGATCCACGCGCCATCGACCAGCTTGTCGCGGCGCTCGACCTGAACGCCACGATCCCACTCGATAGCATCGCTTACAAGTTCGACATCGTGCTGCGCGGGCAGAGATCGACCTATTTCGAGAACCGGCCTGAGGGGAACTGACCATGGTGCAGAAGTTCGACTACCTGAAGGAATCCCCTTCCCAGACGGCAGGTCCTTACGTCCATATCGGCCTCGCGCCCGGCGATGCCGGGTTCGACATCTATCGCCAGGAACTCGGCCATGACATCATCGGGCCGAATGCGAAGGGCGAGCGGATCACGGTTGACGGCATCGTCACCGACGGTACCGGCGCGCCAGTCAAGGATGTCCTGATCGAAATCTGGCAGGCGAATGCGGCGGGCGTCTACGCGGGTGCCGGCAAGGTCGAGCAGGGCTTTCGCGGTTGGGGCCGCGTGATCCCGGATTTCGAGACCGGCGAATGGGCCTTCGAGACCATCAAGCCGGGGCCCGTGATGGGCCGCTCGGGCCGCATCATGGCGCCGCATATCAGCCTCTGGCTCGTTGCGCGCGGGATCAATATCGGCTTGAATACACGGATGTACTTCGCGGATGAGGACAAGGCCAACGCTGCCGATCCGGTCCTGAACCTCATCGAGCAGCAGCATCGCCGCGCAACTCTGATCGCCAAACGCGAGACGCGCAAGGGCGCGAGCGTCTACCGCTTCGACATCCGCCTTCAGGGCGAGAACGAAACCGTCTTCTTCGATATCTGAGGCCGACATGACAAAACCCTGCATCATCTGCGTGGCGATTACCGGCTCGGTCCCCACCAAGGCCAACAACCCCGCGCTGCCGGTCACGGTCGAGGAGCAGATCGAATCCACGCAGGCGGCGTTCGAGGCCGGCGCCAGCATCGCGCACTGCCATGTCCGAGACGACGAGGGCAAGCCGACGTCGGACCCCGAGCGGTTCGGCCGGTTGATGGAAGGCCTGCGGAAATACTGCCCTGGCATGATCATCCAGTTCTCGACCGGCGGGCGCTCGGGCGCGGGACACGAGCGCGGCGGAATGCTCGGTCTCAAGCCAGAGATGGCCTCGCTCGCCGTTGGCTCGAACAACTTCCCAACGCGAGTCTACGAAAATCCGCCCGACCTCGTCGATTGGCTGGCGTCTGAGATGCGGACCTACGGCGTGAAGCCCGAAATCGAGGCGTTCGATCTTTCCCACATTTTCAAGGCGGCCGAGATGAACAAGGACGGCCGTATCCCGGGCAAGCTCTACGTCCAGTTCGTGATGGGCGTGAGAAACGCGATGCCGGTCGACCGCGAGGTGTTCGACTTCTACATCAAGACGGTCGAGCGGCTGGCGCCAAACGCGGAGTGGTGCGCCGCCGGGATCGGCGCGCAGCAAATCACTGTCAACGAATGGTGCGTTCGCGAAGGCGGCCACGCGCGCACCGGGCTCGAGGACAACGTGCGTCTCGACAAGGAGCGGCTCGCGCCGTCGAACGCGGCGCTCGTTCGTCGAGTGACGGAGCTTTGCGAAAAGTACGACCGACCCGTGGCGACTTGGC
>NZ_OMOQ01000013.1 GCF_900302475.1 Defluviimonas aquaemixtae | reverse complement strand
TGGAAGTCTGGTCGGGGCCGGGGTCGTCGGGTTCCGAAGGGTCGTCAGCTGGAGGACGGGGCCTGGGCGGAGGTTCGGGCGCTGTTGGGGGATGGTCCGCGGCGGCGGGATCTTCTGATCGAGTATCTGCATCTCATCCAGGACCGCTACGGGTGCCTCGCGGCGGCGCATCTGAGGGCCCTGGCGGAGGAGCTTGGGGTCGGGATGGCGGAGGTCTGGGAGGTTGCGACGTTTTATGCGCATTTCGATCCTTTGCGCGAGGGCGAGGCGGCGCCGCCGGATCTGACGATCCGGGTCTGCGACTCGCTCACGTGCGAGCTTGCCGGGTCGGAGGCGCTGATCGCGGCCTTGGAGGCGGGGCTGGATCCGAAGAAGATCCGGGTTCTGCGCGCGCCCTGCATGGGGCGCTGCGACACCGCGCCGGTCCTGGAGATCGGGCATAGGCATGTCGACCGGGCGACGCCGGAGGCGGCGCGGGCGGCGCTGGCGTCGGGCGCGTTCCATCCCGAGATCCCGGATTACGAGGATCTCGCGTCCTACCGGGCGGCGGGCGGCTACGAAAAGCTCGCCGAGCTGCGCGCGGGCGGCGACTGGGAGGCGGTGCAGGACCAGGTGCTCGCCTCGGGGCTGAGGGGCCTCGGCGGCGCGGGCTTTCCCGCCGGCAGGAAGTGGGGCTTCGTGCGGGCCGAGCCCGGGCTTCGCTATCTCGCGGTCAACGGCGACGAGGGCGAGCCGGGGACGTTCAAGGACCGCTATTATCTCGAGCGGACCCCGCACCTGATGCTCGAGGGCATGCTGATCGCGGCCTGGGCGGTCGAGGCGGAGCGCTCGTTCATCTACATGCGCGACGAGTATCCCGCGGTGCTCGAGATCCTGCGCCGCGAGATCGCGGCGCTCATCGAGGCGGGGATCGTGCTCGACGGCGAGATCGAGCTGAGGCGCGGCGCCGGCGCCTATATCTGCGGCGAAGAGAGCGCGATGATCGAATCGATCGAGGGCAAGCGGGGCATCCCGCGGCTGAGGCCGCCCTACGTCGCGCAGGTCGGGATCTTCGACCGGCCGACCCTGGTCCACAATGTCGAGACGCTGCACTGGGTGGCGCGGGTCGTGCGCGAGGGGCCGGAGGTCCTGAACGCGACAGAGAAGAACGGGCGGAGGGGCCTGAGGAGCTACTCGGTCTCGGGCCGGGTGGCCGCGCCCGGGGTCTACCTCCTGCCGGCCGGCTCGACGATCACCGAGGTGATCGCGGCGGCGGGCGGCATGGCCGCGGGCCATGTCTTCAAGGCCTACCAGCCGGGCGGGCCGTCCTCGGGGCTTCTGCCCGCCTCGATGGCGGATGTGCCGCTCGACTTCGACACGCTGCAGCCCTTGGGGTCCTTCATCGGCTCGGCGGCCATCGTGGTCCTGTCGGAGAAGGACTCGGCCAGGGACGCGGCCTTGAACATGCTGAGGTTCTTCGAGGCGGAGAGCTGCGGCCAGTGCACGCCCTGCCGGGCGGGCTGCGAGAAGGCGGTGAAGCTGATGCAGGCCGACAGATGGGACGCGGGACTTCTCGAGGATCTCTGCCAGGTAATGGCCGACGCCTCGATCTGCGGGCTCGGCCAGGCCGCGCCGAACCCGATCCGGCTGACGCTGAAACACTTCCCCGATGAGGTCTGACATGACCGAGACGATCACCTTCACGCTCGACGGAGACGAGGTCCGGGCGGCGCCCGGCGAGACGATCTGGGAGGTCGCGAAGCGCCAGGGCACGCTCATCCCGCATCTCTGCCACAAGGACCAGAAAGGCTACCGCCCGGACGGCAACTGCCGGGCCTGCATGGTCGAGGTGGAGGGCGAGCGGGTGCTCGCCGCCTCGTGCTGCCGGACACCGTCCGAGGGCATGGTGGTGAAGACCGGCACGCCGCGGGCGGCGAAGTCGCGCGCGCTGGTGATGGAGCTTCTCCTGGCCGACCAGCCCGACCGGGCGACGGCGCATGACCGCTCGGCGCATCTCTGGGACATGGCCGCGGCGACCGGGGTGGCGGAAAGCCGCTTTCCGGCGCTCGAGCCGGCCCGCGTGCCGCTGCTCGACGACAGCCATGTCGCGATGCGGGTCAATCTCGACGCCTGCATCCAGTGCGGGCTCTGCGTGCGGGCCTGCCGCGAGGTGCAGGTCAATGACGTGATCGGCATGGCCGGCCGCGGCCACGACGCCTACCCGGTCTTCGACATGGCCGACCCGATGGGCCAGTCGACCTGCGTCGCCTGCGGCGAATGCGTCCAGGCCTGCCCGACGGGCGCGCTGATGCCCGCGACGGTTCTCGACGCCGACCAGGTCGGCGACAGCGCTGATATCGACCGCGAAGTCACCTCGATCTGCCCGTTCTGCGGCGTGGGCTGCCAGGTCTCGCTGAAGGTCAAGGACGACAAGGTCAAGTATGTCGAGGGCATCAACGGCCCCGCGAACGAGGGAAGGCTCTGCGTCAAGGGCCGCTTCGGCTTCGACTACATCCACCACCCGCACCGGCTGACCAAGCCCCTGATCCGGCGCGACGACGCGCCCGGAAAGGGGCTGAACGTCGATCCGGCGAACTGGCAGGCGCACTTCCGCGAGGCGACGTGGGACGAGGCGCTCGACGCCGCGGCGGGCGGCTGGACGGCGCTGACCGAACGGCATGGCGGCCGCGCCATCGCGGGCTTCGGCTCGGCGAAATGCACCAACGAGGAGGCCTATCTCTTCCAGAAGCTGATCCGCCAGGGCTTCGGCCACAACAATGTCGACCACTGCACGCGGCTCTGCCACGCCTCCTCGGTGGCCGCCCTTCTGGAGAATGTCGGCTCGGGCGCGGTCACGGCGACCTTCAACGAGATCGAGCATGCCGACGTCGCGATCGTGATCGGCGCCAACCCGGTCGAGAACCACCCCGTCGCCGCGACCTACTTCAAGCAGTTCACCAAGCGCGGCGGCAAGCTCATCGTGATGGACCCGCGGGGCGTGGGGCTGAGGCGCTTCGCCACCCACATGCTGAAGTTCCGTCCCGGCGCCGACGTCGCGATGCTGAACGCGATCATGGCGACGATCGTCGAGGAGGAGCTCTACGACCGCCAGTACATCGCGGCCTATACCGAGAACTGGGAGGCCGAGCGCGCGCATCTCGCGGCCTTCAGCCCTGAAAAGATGGCCGAGGTCTGCGGCATCCCGGCCGAAGAGTTGCGCGCGGTCGCGCGCGAGTTCGCGACCGCCAGGGCGGGGATGATCTTCTGGGGCATGGGGATCAGCCAGCACATCCACGGCACCGACAACTCGCGCTGCCTGATCTCGCTCGCGCTGATGTGCGGCCATGTCGGGCGGCCGGGCACCGGGCTCCACCCGCTCAGGGGCCAGAACAACGTCCAGGGCGCCTCGGATGCGGGCCTCATCCCGATGTTCCTGCCCGACTACCAGACGGTGACCGACGACCGCATCCGCGGCCACTTCGCGAAGATCTGGGGCGCCTCGGACTTCTCGGCCGAGAAGGGGCTCACGGTGACCGAGATCCTCGACGCGGTCCATGCCGGGCAGGTCAGGGGCATGTACATCCTCGGCGAGAACCCGGCGATGTCGGACCCCGACCTGACCCATGCCCGCGAGGCGCTCGCCAAGCTCGAGCACCTCGTCGTGCAGGACATCTTCCTGACCGAGACGGCGAACTACGCCGACGTGATCCTGCCCGCTTCCGCCTTCTACGAGAAGGACGGCACGGTGACGAACACCAACCGCCAGGTCCAGATCGGCCGCGCCGCCGTCGCGCCGCCGGGCGAGGCGCGCGCCGACTGGGCGATCACCGCCGCGCTCGCCAACCGGCTCGGGCTGAACTGGAGCTACGCCCACCCCTCCGAGGTCTTCGCCGAGATGAAGCGCGGCATGCCGTCCCTCGACAACATCACCTGGGAGCGGCTCGAGCGCGAGGGCGCGGTCACCTATCCCTCGCTCTCGCCCGAGGATCCCGGCCAGCCGATCGTCTTCGGCTCGGGCTTCCCGCGCGAGGGCGGAAGGGCGCGGTTCACGCCGGCCATGGTCATCCCGCCGGCCGAGCTGCCGGATGCGGACTACCCGATGATCCTGACCACCGGGCGCCAGCTCGAGCACTGGCACACCGGCTCGATGACCCGCCGCGCCACCGTCCTCGACGCGGTCGAGCCCGAGGCCAACTGCTCGATGCACCCCGCGACGCTCGCCCGCCTCGGCGTCGAGCCCGGCGATCCCGTCCGCCTCACCACCCGCCGCGGCGCGATCGAGATCATGGCCCGCGCCGACCGCGCCATCGCCGAGGACATGGTCTTCGTCCCCTTCGCCTTCGTCGAGGCCGCCGCCAACATCCTCACCAACCCCGCCCTCGACCCCGTCGGCAAGATCCCCGAGTTCAAGTTCGCCGCCGTCAAGGTCGAAAAAATCAAAGACAACATCGCCGCAGAATAAAAA
>NZ_OMOQ01000012.1 GCF_900302475.1 Defluviimonas aquaemixtae | reverse complement strand
GTATGCCGCATGACCTTTCCCATCTTGGCTTCCTTGCTGGTCAGATTGGTCGTCTTATTACCATTTCAACTACTCCGGTTATCGCTGGCGACTCCTTCGAGATGGACGCCGTTGGCGCTCTCCGTCTTTCTCCATTGCGTCGTGGCCTTGCTATTGACTCTACTGTAGACATTTTTACTTTTTATGTCCCTCATCGTCACGTTTATGGTGAACAGTGGATTAAGTTCATGAAGGATGGTGTTAATGCCACTCCTCTCCCGACTGTTAACACTACTGGTTATATTGACCATGCCGCTTTTCTTGGCACGATTAACCCTGATACCAATAAAATCCCTAAGCATTTGTTTCAGGGTTATTTGAATATCTATAACAACTATTTTAAAGCGCCGTGGATGCCTGACCGTACCGAGGCTAACCCTAATGAGCTTAATCAAGATGATGCTCGTTATGGTTTCCGTTGCTGCCATCTCAAAAACATTTGGACTGCTCCGCTTCCTCCTGAGACTGAGCTTTCTCGCCAAATGACGACTTCTACCACATCTATTGACATTATGGGTCTGCAAGCTGCTTATGCTAATTTGCATACTGACCAAGAACGTGATTACTTCATGCAGCGTTACCATGATGTTATTTCTTCATTTGGAGGTAAAACCTCTTATGACGCTGACAACCGTCCTTTACTTGTCATGCGCTCTAATCTCTGGGCATCTGGCTATGATGTTGATGGAACTGACCAAACGTCGTTAGGCCAGTTTTCTGGTCGTGTTCAACAGACCTATAAACATTCTGTGCCGCGTTTCTTTGTTCCTGAGCATGGCACTATGTTTACTCTTGCGCTTGTTCGTTTTCCGCCTACTGCGACTAAAGAGATTCAGTACCTTAACGCTAAAGGTGCTTTGACTTATACCGATATTGCTGGCGACCCTGTTTTGTATGGCAACTTGCCGCCGCGTGAAATTTCTATGAAGGATGTTTTCCGTTCTGGTGATTCGTCTAAGAAGTTTAAGATTGCTGAGGGTCAGTGGTATCGTTATGCGCCTTCGTATGTTTCTCCTGCTTATCACCTTCTTGAAGGCTTCCCATTCATTCAGGAACCGCCTTCTGGTGATTTGCAAGAACGCGTACTTATTCGCCACCATGATTATGACCAGTGTTTCCAGTCCGTTCAGTTGTTGCAGTGGAATAGTCAGGTTAAATTTAATGTGACCGTTTATCGCAATCTGCCGACCACTCGCGATTCAATCATGACTTCGTGATAAAAGATTGAGTGTGAGGTTATAACGCCGAAGCGGTAAAAATTTTAATTTTTGCCGCTGAGGGGTTGACCAAGCGAAGCGCGGTAGGTTTTCTGCTTAGGAGTTTAATCATGTTTCAGACTTTTATTTCTCGCCATAATTCAAACTTTTTTTCTGATAAGCTGGTTCTCACTTCTGTTACTCCAGCTTCTTCGGCACCTGTTTTACAGACACCTAAAGCTACATCGTCAACGTTATATTTTGATAGTTTGACGGTTAATGCTGGTAATGGTGGTTTTCTTCATTGCATTCAGATGGATACATCTGTCAACGCCGCTAATCAGGTTGTTTCTGTTGGTGCTGATATTGCTTTTGATGCCGACCCTAAATTTTTTGCCTGTTTGGTTCGCTTTGAGTCTTCTTCGGTTCCGACTACCCTCCCGACTGCCTATGATGTTTATCCTTTGGATGGTCGCCATGATGGTGGTTATTATACCGTCAAGGACTGTGTGACTATTGACGTCCTTCCCCGTACGCCGGGCAATAATGTTTATGTTGGTTTCATGGTTTGGTCTAACTTTACCGCTACTAAATGCCGCGGATTGGTTTCGCTGAATCAGGTTATTAAAGAGATTATTTGTCTCCAGCCACTTAAGTGAGGTGATTTATGTTTGGTGCTATTGCTGGCGGTATTGCTTCTGCTCTTGCTGGTGGCGCCATGTCTAAATTGTTTGGAGGCGGTCAAAAAGCCGCCTCCGGTGGCATTCAAGGTGATGTGCTTGCTACCGATAACAATACTGTAGGCATGGGTGATGCTGGTATTAAATCTGCCATTCAAGGCTCTAATGTTCCTAACCCTGATGAGGCCGTCCCTAGTTTTGTTTCTGGTGCTATGGCTAAAGCTGGTAAAGGACTTCTTGAAGGTACGTTGCAGGCTGGCACTTCTGCCGTTTCTGATAAGTTGCTTGATTTGGTTGGACTTGGTGGCAAGTCTGCCGCTGATAAAGGAAAGGATACTCGTGATTATCTTGCTGCTGCATTTCCTGAGCTTAATGCTTGGGAGCGTGCTGGTGCTGATGCTTCCTCTGCTGGTATGGTTGACGCCGGATTTGAGAATCAAAAAGAGCTTACTAAAATGCAACTGGACAATCAGAAAGAGATTGCCGAGATGCAAAATGAGACTCAAAAAGAGATTGCTGGCATTCAGTCGGCGACTTCACGCCAGAATACGAAAGACCAGGTATATGCACAAAATGAGATGCTTGCTTATCAACAGAAGGAGTCTACTGCTCGCGTTGCGTCTATTATGGAAAACACCAATCTTTCCAAGCAACAGCAGGTTTCCGAGATTATGCGCCAAATGCTTACTCAAGCTCAAACGGCTGGTCAGTATTTTACCAATGACCAAATCAAAGAAATGACTCGCAAGGTTAGTGCTGAGGTTGACTTAGTTCATCAGCAAACGCAGAATCAGCGGTATGGCTCTTCTCATATTGGCGCTACTGCAAAGGATATTTCTAATGTCGTCACTGATGCTGCTTCTGGTGTGGTTGATATTTTTCATGGTATTGATAAAGCTGTTGCCGATACTTGGAACAATTTCTGGAAAGACGGTAAAGCTGATGGTATTGGCTCTAATTTGTCTAGGAAATAACCGTCAGGATTGACACCCTCCCAATTGTATGTTTTCATGCCTCCAAATCTTGGAGGCTTTTTTATGGTTCGTTCTTATTACCCTTCTGAATGTCACGCTGATTATTTTGACTTTGAGCGTATCGAGGCTCTTAAACCTGCTATTGAGGCTTGTGGCATTTCTACTCTTTCTCAATCCCCAATGCTTGGCTTCCATAAGCAGATGGATAACCGCATCAAGCTCTTGGAAGAGATTCTGTCTTTTCGTATGCAGGGCGTTGAGTTCGATAATGGTGATATGTATGTTGACGGCCATAAGGCTGCTTCTGACGTTCGTGATGAGTTTGTATCTGTTACTGAGAAGTTAATGGATGAATTGGCACAATGCTACAATGTGCTCCCCCAACTTGATATTAATAACACTATAGACCACCGCCCCGAAGGGGACGAAAAATGGTTTTTAGAGAACGAGAAGACGGTTACGCAGTTTTGCCGCAAGCTGGCTGCTGAACGCCCTCTTAAGGATATTCGCGATGAGTATAATTACCCCAAAAAGAAAGGTATTAAGGATGAGTGTTCAAGATTGCTGGAGGCCTCCACTATGAAATCGCGTAGAGGCTTTGCTATTCAGCGTTTGATGAATGCAATGCGACAGGCTCATGCTGATGGTTGGTTTATCGTTTTTGACACTCTCACGTTGGCTGACGACCGATTAGAGGCGTTTTATGATAATCCCAATGCTTTGCGTGACTATTTTCGTGATATTGGTCGTATGGTTCTTGCTGCCGAGGGTCGCAAGGCTAATGATTCACACGCCGACTGCTATCAGTATTTTTGTGTGCCTGAGTATGGTACAGCTAATGGCCGTCTTCATTTCCATGCGGTGCACTTTATGCGGACACTTCCTACAGGTAGCGTTGACCCTAATTTTGGTCGTCGGGTACGCAATCGCCGCCAGTTAAATAGCTTGCAAAATACGTGGCCTTATGGTTACAGTATGCCCATCGCAGTTCGCTACACGCAGGACGCTTTTTCACGTTCTGGTTGGTTGTGGCCTGTTGATGCTAAAGGTGAGCCGCTTAAAGCTACCAGTTATATGGCTGTTGGTTTCTATGTGGCTAAATACGTTAACAAAAAGTCAGATATGGACCTTGCTGCTAAAGGTCTAGGAGCTAAAGAATGGAACAACTCACTAAAAACCAAGCTGTCGCTACTTCCCAAGAAGCTGTTCAGAATCAGAATGAGCCGCAACTTCGGGATGAAAATGCTCACAATGACAAATCTGTCCACGGAGTGCTTAATCCAACTTACCAAGCTGGGTTACGACGCGACGCCGTTCAACCAGATATTGAAGCAGAACGCAAAAAGAGAGATGAGATTGAGGCTGGGAAAAGTTACTGTAGCCGACGTTTTGGCGGCGCAACCTGTGACGACAAATCTGCTCAAATTTATGCGCGCTTCGATAAAAATGATTGGCGTATCCAACCTGCAGAGTTTTATCGCTTCCATGACGCAGAAGTTAACACTTTCGGATATTTCTGATGAGTCGAAAAATTATCTTGATAAAGCAGGAATTACTACTGCTTGTTTACGAATTAAATCGAAGTGGACTGCTGGCGGAAAATGAGAAAATTCGACCTATCCTTGCGCAGCTCGAGAAGCTCTTACTTTGCGACCTTTCGCCATCAACTAACGATTCTGTCAAAAACTGACGCGTTGGATGAGGAGAAGTGGCTTAATATGCTTGGCACGTTCGTCAAGGACTGGTTTAGATATGAGTCACATTTTGTTCATGGTAGAGATTCTCTTGTTGACATTTTAAAAGAGCGTGGATTACTATCTGAGTCCGATGCTGTTCAACCACTAATAGGTAAGAAATCATGAGTCAAGTTACTGAACAATCCGTACGTTTCCAGACCGCTTTGGCCTCTATTAAGCTCATTCAGGCTTCTGCCGTTTTGGATTTAACCGAAGATGATTTCGATTTTCTGACGAGTAACAAAGTTTGGATTGCTACTGACCGCTCTCGTGCTCGTCGCTGCGTTGAGGCTTGCGTTTATGGTACGCTGGACTTTGTAGGATACCCTCGCTTTCCTGCTCCTGTTGAGTTTATTGCTGCCGTCATTGCTTATTATGTTCATCCCGTCAACATTCAAACGGCCTGTCTCATCATGGAAGGCGCTGAATTTACGGAAAACATTATTAATGGCGTCGAGCGTCCGGTTAAAGCCGCTGAATTGTTCGCGTTTACCTTGCGTGTACGCGCAGGAAACACTGACGTTCTTACTGACGCAGAAGAAAACGTGCGTCAAAAATTACGTGCAGAAGGAGTGATGTAATGTCTAAAGGTAAAAAACGTTCTGGCGCTCGCCCTGGTCGTCCGCAGCCGTTGCGAGGTACTAAAGGCAAGCGTAAAGGCGCTCGTCTTTGGTATGTAGGTGGTCAACAATTTTAATTGCAGGGGCTTCGGCCCCTTACTTGAGGATAAATTATGTCTAATATTCAAACTGGCGCCGAGCGTATGCCGCATGACCTTTCCCATCTTGGCTTCCTTGCTGGTCAGATTGGTCGTCTTATTACCATTTCAACTACTCCGGTTATCGCTGGCGACTCCTTCGAGATGGACGCCGTTGGCGCTCTCCGTCT
>NZ_OMOQ01000011.1 GCF_900302475.1 Defluviimonas aquaemixtae | reverse complement strand
ACTCGTCGGTGTGGCAGATGCCCGTCGCCCTGATCTCGACCATCACCTCGCCAGACTTCGGCCCGGCAAGCTCGACGTCCATGATCTCCAACGGTTTTCCAGCGGCAACGGCAACAGCGGCGCGGCTGCGCATGTCAGACCTCCCAGAGAATTTCCCACCCTCTGCGGGGCTTTAATGTCAAGTATAGGCCCGGGCGCACCACCGACAATTGAGACCTTAGTTTGTACGTCCTCTGCTTGGGCGAACCGGCGGGCTGGGCGTATACTCGGTCCGTGGCAAGGGAGTGACGACTGGATGCGGACAATCTCATTCTTCATCTGCGCGATGCTCGGATTGGCCGAGACGGCTGTCGCCGCATCGGACGACCCGGACTGGCCCTGCATCCAACGACGGACCGGCGCGCTTTCGCCGGGCGTCATGTGGCCCTCTCCCCCCAATGATGCGCAGGCCGTGGGCGAGGCTGCGGATCTGGCAGCAGCCCTGGCGCTGCGCCGGGTCGCGATCGAGGCGGCTGAGGCGCGCGTCGCCGGTTACATCGCCGCGCACCCGGATCTGACCGCGGACGATCTGGGGGCCATCTTCCTTGCCGCCTTCGCACGCATCGACCGCGACCGGAAAAGGGTTCTGGACGGGATCGTCCGCTATGCACGCAGCCAGATCGCGCTCGCCGAAAAGATCGACGCGGCGCATTCGGAGATGTCCGCTCTCGAGGCCGCCGAAGAACCTGACTTCGACCGCATGGACGCGCTCGAAGCGGAGATCGACTGGGACGAGCGCATTTACCGCGACAGGGAACGGGCCCTGACCTATGTCTGCGAAACGCCGGTCATCCTGGAAAAGCGCGCCTATGCCATCGCGCAGATCCTCCTGAAGCATATGCCCGAGTGACGATCTATTCCCATTCGAGTTCCGTGTAGGCGACCGTCGCGTTACGGGCGTTGTAGAGATCGAAGAGCGACCAGTTCGCGGCCTCCCCGCGCCCGATCGTGGCCGCGGCTGTGCTGAGCGGCACGCCTGCCTCGATCGCGTTCCGCGTGTCCTCCTCGAGTGCGGCGAGATACGCCGACAGGGCCGCGCCGCCCTCGGGCCAAGGCAGGGTTGGTCCACCATGACCCGGCACGAGAAGCGCGGCGGGTTCTTCGCGGATCGCCGCGAGCGTGGCTTGCCAGCCTTTCAGAGAGCCGTCGAGCGCGGGTGCATGCTCCGCGAAAACCAGATCGCCGGCGAAGACGACGCCGCTGGCCAAGTCAGCCACTGTCAGGTCAGTTGCGGTGTGAGCCGTCGGCCGCGCGACAAGGTGCAGGGTGCGATTGCCGAGATCGAGCATTTCTTCCGCCTTTACCTCGCGATCGGGCGAGACGACGCGGGTACCCAAAAATCCCTCGGGCCCAATGAGGCCGGTGAAGCCTTCGGAATAGTTGCCGCTCCGCTCTGCCAGCGCGCGGCTGAGGCCCGCGCGGCCGATGACTTCGGCCCCGGACTCTGCCAGCGGGCCTGCTCCGAAGACATGGTCGGGATGCATGTGCGTAAGAATGACGGCGAGGATCGGCAGGTCGGACCGTTCCCGGATCGCGAGGTAGACCTCTTCGCCCACGGCGCGCGACCCGCCCGCGTCGATCACCGCGATCGCGTTCTCTCCGATTACGAAGCCGATGTTCGAGACGTCGCCGAGATTGCCCGGCCCCGGCTCCTCTATCGCTCCGCGATGGGCGAAAACGCCCGGAGCGATTTCCGTGAACAACAGACGTGATGCCCGGCGCCGCACACAAGACGGAGGTCCGGTTTGCCCCGACAACTCCACCTCGCCTTCGTGGAGCGCGGCGAGGCATCCCGCCTCGGTGTCCGCCGCGAAGCCCGGCAAGAGCGCGTAGCGGCAAATGGTTTCCCCGCCCGTTTCGATGCAGATCGATGCGATCGCTTCGAACATCATCCTCTCCGCCTGCGGCAGCGTCATATTGCGGTCCGGCGTGGCGCGACGCCACACCTCCGAAAGGCTTGATTTCGGGTTCACGGCCTTTGTGATAAGGTTCCAGAGCGCGGAAACATGGAGCAGGCGAAATGAAGCATGTGATCGCAGGCATGACCTTGGCGCTCGTTGCGCTGCTGCCGGCCAGCGCGGCAGAGAACCCGCTGGTCGAGAGTCAGACCTGGACCGACATTTCAGGGGACATCATCGGCGAAGTGGCCCTTCAGGACGGCGAAAGCCTCATCCGATTGGAGGCGCCCTACCGCGCTGAGGACGCTGCGACGGTTCCGATCGTGATCGAACAGACCGATCCGGGCCGCGAGATCACTGCGCTGAAGCTCGTGATCGACGAAAACCCGGCCCCGCTCGCCGGCGAGTTCCGTTTCGGTCCCGCGATGCATCCGCTCAAGTTCGAAACCCGGGTGCGGGTGGACCAGTATTCCAACTTGCGGGCCATTGCCGAGACCGAGGCGGGCAGCTTCATGACGGGGCGCTTCGTCAAGGCATCCGGCGGCTGTTCAGCGCCGGCGACCAAGGATCCCGCCGCCGCGCTCGCCGGGATGGGAGAGATGCGCCTGAGGATGTTCGACGCGGCAGAACCGCTGCAATCAACCGCGCGGCGCGAGGCACAGATCATGATCCGGCATCCGAATTATTCGGGATTGCAGCGCGATCAGATCACGCAGTTGTTCATCCCGCCCCACTTCATCCACGAATTGGAAGTCTACCAGGGCGACGAACTGCTGTTTTCGCTCGAGGGCGGCATCTCCATCTCGGAGAACCCCGTTTTCCGCTTCGACTACACCGACAACGGGGCGCCGGAGCTGAAAGTCCACGCAGTGGATACGGAAGGCAATGTCTTCGACGCGGTGCTTCCGAAGGTGCCGCCTGCATGACGTCTAGAAGCAAATCATCTCCGCCTCGGCCTGGGCCCGGCGAAGCGTCGCCACCGCTTCCGTCGCATCGTGCATGGTCTTGAACATCGAAAGCTGCTCTCCTGTGCCCAATTGCAGGGAGAGGACCGTCTCGGCCTCCACATAGGCGTCGTAGGGCAGGATCGAGGCGATCATGTCGATCGAACAGGCGCATTTCTGCAGCGTGAGCCGGTCTTGCCCATTCGCGGCCATGCAGCCGAACACATAGTCGGCGCGCGCCTCGGTAGGATAGTCGTTCAGCCGCTCGGCCACGTCCTGACCGCGGCCGGCAACGGGAATGAGCGTCGTGACAACGACAAGGGCTCTGGCAAGTCGGCGCATGAATTCGTCCCCTTGGCTTCCGCGAGCTTAGCTGCATCGGCGCAAGTGTCATCAGCGACCTAGGTCGGTGGGAAGCCCCTCATGCGGCGCGGCGTCGCGTTTTCCAGTCGATCAGCGCGCGCAGGCGCGACAGTTGCACGGGCTTCGTCAGCACCGAGAACGACATCTCCGCCCCCAGGGCGTGCAGCGATCGGGACCGGTTCGCGGTGATCACGATTGCCGGGATCTCGGCGCCTGCCGCCTGTCTCAGCGCACGGATCGTTTCGACGCCCGTGTCGCCGTCATCAAGCTGATAGTCCGCAAGGATGATGTCCGGCGGCGTGCCGATCGAAGCCATCGTCTCGAGCGCCTCTTGCGTCGAGGCAACGCCAAGCACCCCTGCGCCCCAGCCATGGAGCTGCTGCGTCGTCGCATGCAGGACATCCGCGTCGTTCTCGACGATCATGACGATCAGGTCGAGCGCGCCGCGCGGCTCCGCGTCAACCGTTCCGACGTCACTCAACTCCTTGATGCCGGGCTGCGCGAGCGGGACCTCGATCGAAAAGACCGACCCCTTTCCGAGTGTCGAATGTACGTTCACGCGGTGCCCGAGGTGCCGGCACGCACGTTCCACGATCGACAGGCCAAGGCCAACTCCGGACGCGGATCGCGTCTCTTTAACGCGCGTGAATTCATTGAAGATTCGCGTTTGATCCGCCTCGGAAATGCCGATACCGGTGTCCCAGACCTCAACCAGGAGCGACGCCCCAGCGATCCGGCAGCCGACCAGTACACGCCCCGTTTCGGTGTACTGGATCGCGTTCACTACAAGATTTTGCAGACAGCGCATCAGGTAGCGCTGATCCGAGGCCACCCAGCGCGTGGAGGGCAGGACCTTCAGCCCAATCCCCTTTTCCACCGCCAGCGGTAACAGGTCAGCCTCCAACGACCGCATTGGCCCGTCCAAGCAGAACGAGGTTACGCTGAACTCGGCCGCCGGGCTGTCGAGCCTGGAGATGTCTAGAAGCGCATGAAGCAGCGACTCCATCGACGCGAAGGAGCGACCGAGCCGTTCCACCGTATCGGCTGCGGCCGGCTGAGTGACTTTCTCCTTCAGGGTGGAGATGTAGAGCTTCGCGGCGTTGATTGGCTGAAGGAGGTCATGGCTCGCCGCCGCCAGGAACCGCGTCTTCGACATATGCGCCCCTTCGGCGGCTTCCTTGGCCAAGAGCAGCGCCTCTTCCGCATTCGCCTGTTCCTGCGATCGGATCCGCAAGAGGCGATTGGCCTCGGTCAGCTCGGCCGTCCGTTCCTCGACCCGCCGTTCGAGGGTTTCGTTGATCCGCTGGCGCGTCTCTGCTGCCTCGGTCTCGACCGTGACATCCATGATGGAAACGATAAGGCCGGCATCCGGCAGCGTGTGGATCTGCATGTCGAGAGCGACACCGTCGGGTCGGCGGAACCGTTCGTGAACGACACCGCAGCGTCTCAGCTCTTTGGCCCAGTCGCCGAGCGCCCGGCCTCCATCTGCGTGCTGCGGCAGAAGCACTTCATAGCGTTCGACATATTCGACGATCCTGCGGAAATCGGTGCCCTTTTCCAGAAGTGAGAGCGGCACACCAAGCAGCTCGCCAAACCGTTCATTTCGGACTAACAACTCACCCGCCGCCGAGAACGTGCAGACGCCGAGCGGCATGTGATCGAAGGCGGCCTGAAGAAACTGGGCATGCTGATCAATCAGGCGGTCCTTTTCGCGCCGGTTCTGCCGCACGATCTCGCTAATCTCGGTCTGCAGGACGACGATGTTGCCCGAGGTGGTCTGACGATAGGATATCTGGAACCATCGGTCGTTCTTGAGCGCGACCACCTGGCTGGAAAAGCGCCGGTCGTAAGGTTGGTTCATCGGGCTGGCGACCCTGGCAGCGCGCTTCTTGTCTCGGGGGCTGAGATACCGGCTGACCTCGACGGCGCGAACATAGTCGTCGAAGGGAAGGCCGGGTTCGACAATCGGCTCCACATCCGGCAGAAGATGCCGGAAAAGATCGTTGCAGACCTGAAGGCGCTCCTCGGAAAACAGCGCGAAGCCACCTTCCATCGCGATCATCGCATCTGCGAGCGTTTTCTGCATCTGCTCCTGCGAGCGCTGTGCGTGTTCCAGCTCGGTGCTTGCGCGGCCAAGGGTGTCGAGAGCGTGTTCCAGGTCCTTGGTCTTTTCCCAGACGGCGGCCTGAAGCGCGATCGCGGACTGGAAAAGCGAATAGGCCGAGCCGCCGACTTCGTGCCCGCGCTCGCTGCGCGAGATCAGTGCGTCGATGATCTTTGCCTGCTTGGTGACTTGCACTTCAAGCGGTTCAGTAGGGTCGATCACAGCGGCGCTCCGTTCTCTGGGCGGAAAAATGCAATCCCAACAAATGTCTGGTTCACATGGACACCGAGATGCTGTTCGCCGTAGGTGTTGAATCCGACCACTCGATGCGCGCGGAACGCCTCCGACGCCGCAGCCGCGAGCCCCTTGTGCTCGATCTCGAGCTTGCGCAGGTAACAGTCGAAACCGAGGATGATATCGGGCGCTTCGCCGGTTTGGTCGCATACGCTCAGCCCGGAGTTTAGCGTGCGAATGATCTCCATACCCCGGCCGAGCGTGAGCAGCAGGCCGTTATCGATGGCCGAGAAGAACGTCAGTCCGCCATTGCCGTGCTTCTGCTGTATCGCCCGCACGTGATAGATATTGCCGTTTCGCACTAGTACCGGGTTCTCGGCGAAGACGATTGGCGACAGCTCATCGACCGGAACGCCGACGAGGCGGGCGTATTCCCGCGCCGCTGGCGAGCCGTTGATTTCGAGGACCAGACGCTCTTCGGGCACCGCGCGCGTGACGACCATGCGCTTGTCCGTCGGCTGGAAATGATCGAAGCCAAGACCGCGGAACGACAAGTCGGTCTCGAGAAGAAGAAGAAGCGCCGCACCGCTGTGAAAACTGCCTTCGTGCAGCACAAAGGTTTCCTCGAAGGCAAGCCCATCGCCGGCCGATCCGCCAAAGACCGGGATGTCCTTCAACCCGGCCTCCAGCGCGGCAACAATAATGTCTTCCTGCTTGGACAGCCCGTCGGCGAAGAAAAGAGCCAGACGCCGACGCCCCGGCATAGCGGGAAACCGGGCCGCCAGCTGCTCGGTCCGACGCACGACCTCGGCGATATCGACCGCCGTAATCGGCTTTATCAGTGCCGAGGCGACGCGGAAATGTCTACGGTGGAAGGCAAGCGCCACCATCGCATCGCTATCATATCCCTGTGGCGTGATCTGACCCGCAGTCGTGCAACCGAAGGCAGCCGGCGACGGCGTGGCAGCCAGCGCGGACACCAAGGCCGCCCGATCCATCGCGTACGGCACGAAGAACAGAATGAAGCTCGCGTCGGTGCCGCGCAGCCGATCCATGATCTCTGCCACTGCTGCGGTTGCGTCGCTCTCAGCCGACACCGCGACCGAGACAGCTTCGGCTGGCCGCGATTCGAGATTGCCACCACCATCCATCGTTGCGCATCCCTCTCCTGATGCGCGCCCTCCCGAGGTTCGACACTTCGTCCGGCTATTGTAGGTGATGCCGGATCGATGCCTCGCGCACCATCAACGCCGCCTGCGTACGATTCTGGACCCCCAAACGGCGGAGCAATGCCGTTATGTGGGCCTTCACCGTAGCTTCGGCCAATTGCATCTCGTAGGCAATCAGCTTGTTCGGCTTTCCCTTGCAGATCAGCGAGAGAATACGTGACTGCTGCTGCGACAGGCCCGCGATCTTGCGCGAAATTTCAGCAAAGCTCGGATCCCCTTCGCGCCGCTTGGTCGCGACCTCGTAGCCGGGCGGAAGATACGTTTTGCCATCCCAAATATCGCGTATCGCATCGCGCAGCGTATCGCGGCCAGCATCCTTTGGGATAAAGCCTGCAGCCCCCGCCTCCATCACCGACCGCACTACCTCAGCCGACGTAATGGCAGAGATTACGATGACAGGCACATCAGGCGCCTTTCCCTTGATTTTCATGAAGCCGCTCAGGTCAGACACATCCGGCAGCTTTAGATCCAGCATCACAAGATCGGGGGCGAAGCGCGCGCGAAGAATCTTCAGCGCTTCGTCAAGCGACGCCGCTTTGCGCACCCTGCGCATGCCAAATACCGTCTCCATCATCGAGGCAAGTGCATCGCAGTAAAGCGGGTGATCATCGACCACCAGCGCGGAACGCAGCGGCACCGCGTGAGCGGCGGCCTCATTGCGAGTCATTTCGACCCCCCACGGTTCCCCGGGAACACGGTCCAAGCACGAATGCAGGTCGGCGCGCGGAACCGCCATCACGGAAGCGCGGCAACGCGAAAAAGGCGACCAACGCCCAATTGTCGTCACCGGCAGAAAAACTCTCGCATTGAGCCAGTTACCACATGTATCGGCCCCCCGGCCATTGGCAAAAGGTCGTAGAAAAACGCAACGCCACCGACTATGCCGTTCACATTGCCGTCAACACCTTGCTCGCGGGAGTTGATCGTTCTCCGCAAACGCCGGAGAGTGCGATAGCCCGCCGCGCGTCCGTTCACACAAAGCCTCGGTACGAAGACGCTCACCGATGGTAACTTGGGGGAGCGAGATCATGACGTTCAGAGCTTTCTGCATTGCGCTTTTGGTGGCGATTGTGCCGCCGCCCGCAGTCGCTCAGTCCGAGCTGGCCGGCATCGATCTGGATTCGCCGAAGATGACGGCGGCGGAGTTTACGCGCGATGAGATCGTCCAATTGATCGAAGCCGGAAAGACCAACGATCTGGCCGGGCGTCTGTTGAACGGTATTGATCTGACGGGTCTCGATCTTTCAGGCATCGTGTTTCGCGCCGCGTCGATGAACAATGTGAACCTTGCCGATGCAAACCTCGAGGGGGCGGTCCTCGATCAGGCTTGGCTTCTCAACGCGGATCTCTCGGGCGCGAATCTGAGCGGCGCAAGCCTGTTTCAGACGCAGTTCATCGGCGCCAATCTCTCTGGCGCCAACCTGAGCAATTCCCGCGCAGCGGCGAACTTCACGAAGGCGGACCTCACGGGCGCCGATTTTTCCGGTGCCGATCTGTCGGCCGACATGAAGAACCAGTCCATGGGCCTCATGCGCGGGGTGCTGCGACAGGCGCGCGCGGAAGGCGCGATTTTCGCCGGGGCGAAAATGATGCGGACCGATCTGGAATACGCGAAACTGGCCGGCGCCGATCTGAGCGAAGCTGACCTGTCCATGGCGACGCTGGGCGGCGCCGACCTGACCGGCGCGGATGTCAGGGGTGCGCGTTTCATCAATGCCGATGTGACCTCGGCCCTGCTCGTCGATCTGGAAAATCTGAACGAAGCAGACCTGGAAAAGGCGAAAAACCTCAATCGCGCCTTCAGGTGATGCAATCGACACTAAACGCTCTTTCTCCATTCTCGGCCTCGCTGAAGGACGGTCAAACCGACCACATCAGGGAGGTCGGTCCCGAAGATCGGCACTTGCTGGACACCGGATTCGAGCATCTGTCGGATCGCTCCCGACGGTTTTGGTTCCTTTCCGCTCATCAGAGAGGCTGACCGAAGCCGAACTCGATCGCTTCACGGCGCCGAGCAATCGGGACCGTGTCGCGGTTGGCGCGCTGACCGAGGACGACCTGCCGCCCGAGCCGGTCGCGGTCGCACGTCATATTCGTCTGGGCCACACTCGCCGCGCCGCCGAGATCGCGGCCACGACGGTGGACAAACATCAGGGCCTCGGGCTGGGCCGCCTGCTTCTGAGCGTTCTCGCGAAACTTGCCGGACGCAATGGCATCTCCGAATTCGTAGCCTACGTCCAACGCGAGAACGCGCAGATGCGCGCATTGCTCGACCAGTTCGGCAGTACGCAGACGCGCATTGGCGGCGGCGAGATCGAATTCAGGGTACCGCGCTTCGATAACCCAGACCGCTATCCGCGGACACCCGTCGGCGACACATTCCGAAGAGCCTGCGCGCTCGCGAACGCCGGATAGGCGCTCAGGTGCATCGACCGTGCACCGGAATTCAGCGATCTGCCCCCGCGCCTTTCAGGTCGCGGAAGACGGCACCGGCATGCAATCGGCCGCGTCGAGATCCATGACCGGGTCGGTCGGCGCACACTCTTCGCCGCTGATGGGGTAGCGGCCCGGTTCGGCACAGCCGAAGAGCAGAAGGCTGAGTGACAGGGCGATGAGTGGGAAGGTCTTGGTCATGTGCAACTCCTATTCCATAGCCGATCGCGTCCTCACGGGCAGGTCTAAACCAGTGCGCAGCGCGCGCCCGTCCCGGATGAGGCGTCTCAACATTGATTTGCAGTCCCGGCGACGGATTTCTGCGGCCGCCCGGGATTCGGACGCCGCCTAGTACCCGCATCGCGCAAATCGCGCCTTTGCGAAATGATCGATGTCAATTTCTGACAAACCGCGAGTGACCCGCGATATCTCTGAGCATGTAGCGTGACAGTTCGGCCCAGATCTGGGTCATGCGGGAGGCGACGGAGACCTCAGTCGATGCAAAGCACGCTTTGGGAGGGAGCGGTTTGCTGATCTCTCTCGCCTTCCGGCCAGTGGATTGCAGCATCACCGCTAGCGCGGCCGCCTTGGACATCGTCCGGACATCGTGGTCTTACTTGCGAAAGGAGCCGAAGGAGGAGCGGAATGCGTCCTGATTGCGCGTGGTTCGACACCGACAAAGTTCTGATCGGCGGGCAGTGGAGCGCCGCAGATTGCGGCGGGACCCTCGACATTGTGGACCCGTCGAGGGGGGCGGTGATCGGTCAGATCGCGAAAGGCGGGGCGGCGGACGTGGATGCTGCCGTGGCCGCAGCCCGGGCGGCGCGCAATGGGGGCTGGGGGAAACTCCCGGCGGCCGAACGCGGACGCCTCATGCTGAAGCTCAGCCAGATTGTCAGCGAGCGCACCGAAGACCTCGCGAAGATGGAGGCGACGGACGTCGGCAAGCCGCTCAGGCAGGCGCACGCGGATGCAGTGGCATTGGCGCGCTACATGGAGTTTTACGGCGGGGCTGCCGACAAGCTTATGGGACAAACGATCCCGTATCTGGACGGCTATACCGTCTACACACTGCGCGAGCCGCATGGCGTGACGGGCCACATTATTCCCTGGAACTATCCCATGCAGATCATCGGACGCTCTGTAGGCGCCGCGCTTGCAACCGGCAACGCCTGCGTCGTAAAACCCGCCGAAGATGCGTGCTTGACCGCACTCGCCTTTGCGAATTTCGCGGCGGAAGCGGGTTTTCCAGATGGCGCAATCAACGTCATCCCAGGTCTCGGCACCGAGGCTGGCGCGGCGCTGAGCGCGCATCCGGGCATCGACCACATATCGTTCACGGGATCCGTGCCAGTGGGCGCGCTGGTGCAGGAAGCGGCGGCGAGGAACATCGTGCACGTAACGCTGGAACTTGGTGGTAAGTCACCGCAGATCGTATTCGCCGATGCCGATCTTAGCCGGGCGCTCCCTTTCCTGGTCAATGCGGGGCTCCAGAACGCCGGCCAGACCTGTTCGGCCGGTTCGCGGGTTCTGGTCGAGCGGTCACGCTACGACGAGGTCGTGGACTTGATGGCCAGGCGGTACCGCGAGCTGAAGGTCGGGCCGGCGCTGGACGATCTCGACGTCGGACCGATCATCTCGGCACGGCAAAAGGCGCGGATCGAGGGAATGCTGGAGCATGCCGGCGACCTGACGGTCGTCGCCAAGGGAAACATTGTCGATGGCGCGCCGGATGGCGGCTACTACGTCGCGCCGGTCCTGCTTGCGAACGTGAGTGGTGACCACAAGCTCGCGCAGGACGAGATCTTCGGGCCGATTCAGATGGTGATCCCGTTCGACGACGAAGTGGAGGCGGTCGCAATCGCGAACGGCACGGATTACGGGCTGGTCGCAGGGGTCTGGACACGGGATGGCAGCCGGGCAATGCGCATGGCGCGCGACATCCGGGCGGGGCAGGTGTTCCTGAACAACTACGGCGCAGGCGGCGGCGTGGAGCTTCCCTTCGGCGGGGTCGGCAAATCCGGCCACGGTCGCGAGAAGGGTTTTGAGGCGCTCTATAGCTTCACAACAGTTAAGACCGTGGCCGCGCATCACGGGTGACTGTCCTCGACGAGATGCTTCGTGTTCCCGTCATCGGATGACGTCCTGACAGCGCGGTCCAGTCCCGCCGACTTGTCGTTCGGCGGCTTGCGTGCGTTGCCCTTCGGAACCGTGGCGCGCCGTGATCTCGGTCCATCGCCCCGGCCTCAAGCCAAGGAAAAATTAGGACGCGGCCCATCCGGGGCCGCGTCCAATTGGTTGTTGCCCTGAATCAGGCGAGATCGAACCGGTCGAGGTTCATCACCTTGTTCCAGGCGGCCACGAAGTCACGCACGAACTTCTCCTGCGAGTCGTCCTGTGCATACACTTCCGCGAGCGCCCGAAGCTGCGAGTTCGAGCCGAAGATGAGATCGACACGGGTGCCGGTCCACTTCACCTTCGCGCTCGCACGGTCGCGCCCCTCGTACATGCCCTCTTCGCCAGCGGCCGGCTTCCACTCGGTGCCCATGTCGATCAGGTTGACGAAGAAGTCGGAGGTGAGCGTTTCCGGACGATCCGTGAAGACGCCATGGCGGGTCTGGCCGAAGTTCGCACCCAGGGCCCGCATGCCGCCGACGAGCACAGCCATCTCGGGCGCCGTAAGGGTCAGAAGCTGCGCCTTGTCGACCAGAAGCTCCTCGGACGAAACGGAGTATTTGCCTTTCGAGTAATTGCGGAACCCGTCGGCGATCGGCTCGAGAACCTCGAAAGCTTCCGCGTCGGTCTGCTCCTGCGAGGCATCCGTACGGCCCGGAGCGAAGGGCACCTCGATATCGTGGCCAGCGCTCTTCGCAGCCTTCTCGACAGCGGCGCAGCCGCCAAGAACGATCAGATCGGCGAGCGATACCTTCTTGCCGCCGCTTGCCGCGTCGTTGAAGCCCTTCTGGACGGCTTCAAGGCTCCTGAGCACCTTGGCCAGCCGCTCGGGCTCGTTGACCTCCCAGTTATTCTGCGGTGCGAGACGGATGCGCGCGCCATTGGCCCCGCCCCGCTTGTCAGAGCCGCGGAACGTGGACGCGGAAGCCCACGCGGTCGACACCATCTCAGGGATCGACAGACCGGCAGCGAGAATTTGTCCCTTGAGGTCCGCGATGTCCGTCGTGTCGATCAGCGGGTGGTTGACCGCCGGTATCGGGTCCTGCCAGATCAGGTCCTCTGTCGGTACTTCTTCGCCCATGTAGCGCGATTTCGGCCCCATGTCGCGGTGGGTCAGCTTGAACCACGCGCGCGCGAAGGCTTCGGCGAACTCGTCGGGATTCTTGTGGAAATGGCGCGAGATCTTTTCGTAGGCCGGGTCCATGCGCATCGCCATGTCGGCGGTTGACATCATGATCGGCACCTTCTTCGACGTGTCCTCGGGATCGGGCGCCATGTCCTTTTCCTTCAGGTCCTTTGGCCTCCACTGCCAGGCACCCGCCGGGCTTTTGGTCAGTTCCCATTCGTAGCCGAAGAGCACGTCGAAATAGCCCATGTCCCACTTGGTCGGATTCGAAGTCCAAGCACCCTCAAGGCCGCTGGTGATGGTATCCCTTCCCTTGCCGCTCTTGAAGGTGCTGAGCCAGCCGAGGCCCTGCGCTTCGATCGGCGCGCCCTCCGGCTCGGGACCGACATTCGCCGCGTCGCCGGCGCCATGCGTCTTGCCGAAAGTGTGGCCGCCAGCGGTTAGCGCCACCGTCTCGTAGTCGTTCATCGCCATTCGCGCGAACGTTTCCCGGATGTCGCGGCCTGACTTGACCGGATCCGGTTCGCCGTTCGGCCCTTCGGGATTCACGTAGATCAGGCCCATCTGCACGGCAGCGAGGGGGTTCTCGAGGTCCCGGTCGCCGCTATAGCGCTTGTCACCCAGCCAGGTGTCCTCGGCGCCCCAGTAGATGTCCTCCTCGGGTTCCCAGATATCCTCGCGCCCACCGGCAAAGCCGAAGGTTTTGCCGCCCATCGACTCGATGGCGCAGTTGCCCGCGAGGATTATGAGGTCGGCCCAAGAGATCTTGTTGCCGTACTTCTGCTTGATCGGCCACAGCAGGCGCCGCGCCTTATCGAGATTTCCATTGTCTGGCCAGCTGTTGAGCGGTGCGAAGCGCTGCGTACCCGAGCCGGCACCGCCGCGGCCGTCGCCGGTGCGATAGGTGCCGGCGCTATGCCACGCCATCCGGATGAAGAGCCCACCGTAATGACCGTAATCCGCGGGCCACCATTCCTGCGAGTCGGTCATCAGCGCATAAAGGTCCTGCTTTAGGGCCTTTAGGTCGAGCTTCTTGAACTCCTTTGCGTAGTTGAAGCCTTCGCTCGTCGGATCGGCAAGACGCGAGTTCTGGTGAAGAATTCTGAGGTTCAGTTGGTTCGGCCACCAGTCACGGTTTGACCGCCCTCCGAAGGTCGTGTGCATGACCGGGCACTTGCCCGCGCTCGCGACATCATTTCCATCCATGGCTTCCTCCGATTATGGCTGCGTTGATTGAACTGGGGTCCGGGCAATTTTGGGCCCGCCTGTTGAAAGGGTTGACTGAAACGCACAGCGCGGCTGCGCCGTCTCCGTTGGGTGAACTGCCCTCGGTTCGTTGACATACCCGCAAGCTTGCTTCCGGGAATCGGTACCGGATTGACTGTAGCTGCAATCCTTGAGTTCAGCATGTCCGTCGTCAGCCCGCCGTAACGAATCGTGAGATTGGCCGATAGGGACATTTTCCGCCCCGGTACCACTCCGGGGGTTTCTTTACCAGCGCCAAGCCATTAGCTTAAGTTGAAAATTCTAATTGCAGAAATAAGCTTTACTTATGTCCATTTTCACGCTCAAGCAGCTCCGCTACTTTGATGCTTTGGCACGTCATGGCCACTTTGGCCGTGCTGCAGATGCCTGCGCCATTTCTCAGCCGGCCTTGTCCATGCAGATCAAGGAGCTTGAGGAGTCTCTCGGCACGCCCCTCTTTGAACGAAGCTCTCGGCAGGCCCGGCTGACTGGCTTCGGTGAGGAGTTCCGGTCCCGAGTTCACGGCATCCTGCGTTCGGTGGACGAGTTGGGAGACCTGGCGCGCGCTTCCCGGAACCGGTTCGTGGGGCGACTGCGCATCGGTGTCATCCCGACGATTGCGCCCTATCTGCTGCCCGCCCTCATCGGCAACCTGACGCGGATAGACCCAAGCCTCGACATCAGGGTCCGCGAGACGATCACGCAGAAGCTGATCGTTGAACTGGCAGAGGGTCGGCTCGACACTGCGATCGTTGCGTTGCCCGTCTCGGAGCCGTCCTTCACCGAAGTCGCGCTGTTCACTGAAAACTTCGTCCTGGTGCGGCCGGGCGAAGATGGAGGAAAACCGGTCCCCAGTCGCGAAATGCTCCGCGAGATGAGGCTGCTTCTCCTGGAAGAGGGGCACTGTTTTCGCGATCAAGCCCTGTCGTTCTGCAACATGCACGCCGCGACGTCTCGAGAGTTGCTGGACGGCAGCTCGCTATCCACGCTCGTCCAGATGGTCAGCGCCGGCATTGGTGTGACCCTGATCCCTGAAATGGCGGTGGCGGTGGAAACGCGTTCTGCGTCCGTTTCGGTAGCTCGTTTGAGAAGCCCTGAACCGTCGCGGACGATTGGCATGATCTGGCGCAAGTCGAACCCGTTGGCCAATAAACTCCTGCAGATTTCTGAAGTCGTTCGGCAGTCTGGCAGGGCGTTGGACGCTCCGGACAAGCTGGTTTCCTCGCCCTAGGAGCGCCGCCTCGCAGTCCCGCGAGCGTCTGAGGGCCCTAATCATCGACGCGCGGGACGTTGTGGTGTTTGGTTAGCGGCCCTGTTTTTTATTCTGCGGCGATGTTGTCTTTGATTTTTTCGACCTTGACGGCGGCGAACTTGAACTCGGGGATCTTGCCGACGGGGTCGAGGGCGGGGTTGGTGAGGATGTTGGCGGCGGCCTCGACGAAG
>NZ_OMOQ01000010.1 GCF_900302475.1 Defluviimonas aquaemixtae | reverse complement strand
GATACTCGATCAGAAGATCCCGCCGCCGCGGACCATCCCCCAACAGCGCCCGAACCTCCGCCCAGGCCCCGTCCTCCAGCTGACGACCCTTCGGAACCCGACGACCCCGGCCCCGACCAGACTTCCAAACACCAATATCGTCGTCCAATGCCATGGTACCTCGCGCTGTGGTATACCAACTGTCGCAGACAACTTTCATAACTTCCAATATCGATTTTGGAAGATGTCATCCGCTGCCGTTATAGTGACGCCCTTACTGCAACGCGCAGCGCCTGCAGCATCGGGGGTATCGGAAACTGGACCTTGATCGAAAGTCCGATCGCATGGGCAGCCTCCGGCTCCACCAAGGGAAGCTGTACCGTGGTTTCGAGCGAAAGAAACATCTCGGCAACGCCGCGCGGGGCGATCGTGGCGGCGCTTCCACTTGCAACCTGGGCCAGGACGGCCGTGAAGCCGTTTGCTTCCATGACGATGGTGGGAGCCAGGCCAATCTCAGCGAAGACCGAATCGATGAACTGGCGGTTTCTCATGTCGCGGGTCAAAAGGCACAACGGAAGCGCGGCCGCTTCGGACCAAGATATCTGCCCGGACCGACGCGGCGCCAGAGCTTCCGGCGCGATCAGCACATAGCTTTCATCGTAGAGCTTCTCGGTCGCCTCAGGATCAGCGTCCTCGAAATACATGATCCCCGCATCCAGCGAATAATCGTTCAGCCTTATCTCGATCTGCCTCGTCGACAGAGAATGAATCTCGACGGTCAGGTTGGGATGAAGCCGGCGCAGCTGAGCGGAGACCTTGGCCGCGAACGGCAAGGTGGTTGGAATGGACCCAAGGCACAACTTTCCACTGAGATTGCTTTTAAGAGCGTCTACTTCCTGCCGCATACCGTCGAGATCGGCCAGCACCTTTCGCGCCCATTTCAGCACGACCTCGCCTTCGCGCGTGAACCCCATGAACATGTTGCCGCGCCTCACCAACGGCAGCGCGAAGGCTTCTTCCAGCTTCCGGATACGGGCAGAGAACGCGGGCTGGGAAATGCCACAATCATCCGCCGCGCGCGAAAAATGTTTGTGCCGCGACAGCGACACGAGTATCTGCAGATCACGGATGTCAGCCATCAGCCCTTCGCGACTTTCCGTTTCCCGTTCCGTATGGTGCGAACCCGCGTGACTGCAAGACTAGGCTTAGCATGGACAGTGTTCCAGCCGAACCGACCGAGGGAGCAAAGAAGTGCCAAAAAGCATGAAAACGATCGAAATGAACGGCGCCGGGGCGGCGGACGTGCTGACGATCGGGGCCCGGGATATCCCTGAAATTCGTGACAGCGAAGTGCTGGTGCGAGTCATTGCCGCAGGCGTTAACGGTCCAGACCTGGTACAGCGGCGTGGCCACTATCCGCCGCCGAAAGGGGCTTCGGATCTTCTGGGGCTGGAGGTCTCGGGCGAAGTCGCGGCGGTCGGCGCGAATGTGTCGGGCTGGAAAGTCGGGGACCGCCTCTGCGCCCTGACCAATGGCGGCGGATACGCGGAATACAGCGCGGTCGACGCCACTCATTGCCTTCCCATACCCAAGACCGTATCGGACGTCGACGCCGCCGGGCTCTGCGAGACCTACTTCACTGTCTGGAGCAATCTCTTCTTCGAGCAGAAGGTGTCCGAGGGACAGGTCCTTCTGGTTCATGGCGGCGCTGGTGGCATCGGATCGACCGCAATCCAGCTTGGACGTCAGCTCGGGATGTGCGTGTTCACCACGTGCGCGAGCGCCGAAGACTGCGCTTATGCCGAAGCGCTTGGCGCCGAACGGGCGATCAACTTCAACAAAGAGGATTTCGTGGAGATCGTGCGGGAAGCGGGAGGCGCCAATCTTATTCTGGATATTATCGGCGGCGACTACGTGGAGCGCAATATCAAGGCCGCGAGCCACGATGCAAGGATCGTACAGTTGGCTTTCAATGCCGGCTCCAAGGTCGAAATCAACCTGATGCCGATCATGCTGAAGCGACTGATTTATACTGGCTCCACGCTTCGCTCGCGGCCCGAAGCATTCAAGAGCGCGGTCGCCGCCGACCTGAGGAAAACGGTCTGGCCGCTTTTTGCCAAGGGGCGGCTCAAAACTCTGACCCACCGAGTCTTTCCCTTTGAAGAGGCCGCCGCCGCGCACAAGATGATGGAAGCGGCGTCACATCGAGGCAAGATATTGCTGTCACCAGCCTGACTCCCTCCCGACGGGCCACGAAAGCTAAGCTGACGGGCCGAGCATCAATTCCGGCACCTTGTGCCGCGGGGTGCTGAGTGTCGGACCCGTCGACAAGCTAGAAACTAGATCACTCTCCGCCCCACGCGCCGACCGTGAACTTTCGTTCCCGCTCGGCGTCCAACTCCAGTTTCGTGCCGCCGAGGCGTGCCGAGTCCTCATCGCCGTCCCCGCCAGCCGTGGGAGATACATGAGCACATGGCAGAGAATTTTTGGCAAAGAAACCATCGACCTCGTAGTCGCATTTTCCGTCGCGCGTGTGGCCAAGAACCTCGAGCGTCCGCTGGTCCAGGAAAGTCACATCGGTGATTTTCTCGATACAATCGGCCAATATGTCGCTCTTGGCTTCGTCCGTTTCCATCAGAACCTCATCCGGCCCCTTGGCGTCGATGTTGACCGACCGATAGCGCGTGAGGCTGCGCATACAGTCCACGTCGAGCACGGTAAGCTTGTCGTTCCAGCCGAAGGCCGCCGTCCGGGGTGGTTGGCCATAAGGTACGCTGTTGTCGAGAAACTCGAAATGCACCGTCTGCCGTTCCTTCTTCACCCAGGTGAAGAACAAGTTGGGCATGCCGGTATAGGCTTCGATGTTGTGATAGAGAAGGTCGTCGACCGCCTTGTACCTTCCCGTTTCGAGTCCCCGCTTCCAGGCTCGCTCGACGGTCTCCGCTGGAGGCGTGATGACGAAGAACATGAACACCGTGTCACCGAAACGGCTCAGCAAGCGTCCGTCGGCCTGCTGTTTCGCAACGGATTCGAAGCTGTCGAACCGGAATCTGTCGATCAGGAGATGCGGCATCTCCGACCGCATTGCCTTGGCTTCCATGTAACCGTCGAGTTTTTTATCGATGATCTCAAGCTCTTGCCCAGTCAGCATAGCGGCGTACTTGAAACCGTCGCCGAGGCTATCGTAGTCGAGAAGAAACTTGCGCCAGTAGTCAGGGCTGACGAGCGCGAAGTCCTCCCACGGAAGTCCGAGCCGCTCCGCGAGCTTCCGCTGAAGCGGGCGAATTGTGCTCTTGCCGGCAGCCGAGGCGCCTTTGACGTTCAAGACGAACGGTGCGGTCTGGAACGGAAGGAAGCGATAGCCTTCCGCCGTCACTGCTTCGCGAATGATCGGTTCGATCATTTCGCCGATTTTTTGGCTTCCGTAGGAATTGCATATCCAGTTTGTAGCCAGGCGGTTGACCATGCTCTTGTCGCCCATCAGGCGTCCACGCTGACCCACGATCCCGGCAACAATCGTGTGAAGGCCCTCGAGGCAGGCCCGTTCGAAAGGTAACGCAGGCTTCGCCAGCACTTCTTGCCATTCCGAGATCGCTTCGATTTCCGGCAGAGTTTTTTCGACAGGCGCCCGCGCCTTCTTTGCAAATATCCGCGAAAGGAAGCCTTGCTGATCTGCCTGCGTGGACGCGCTGCGAGTATAGATCCCGCGCTCGAGATGCTCATCCAGCGCGTGCTCTACCTCCCGCCTGAGCGCAGAAAAGGCGTGCTCGAGCTCCGTCATCCGGGGTTCCACGTAGCCCTTGAGGATGCGCTCGGCCATGCCGCGCAGGTTCAGACCCAGATCTTCGTAGTTGGGCCCATCCGGCACGCAAAGATCGGCGGTCACCCGAATAAGTATCTCGTGCACGGCCAGCCGAGGCACTGTGAAAGACACCATCTCCTGCGGCTTCAGACCGCAGAAGTCTGCAGCGTTTTTCGCCTCCTCATAGCCGACATGTGAATTTTCGGGATCATAGAGCGTCACGTGCGGCAGAAGCGCGGCAGGGATATCCGAACTCAGTCCGGGGTTCCACGAATTGAACTGTTCTTTCGGCTTGGCCACTACCATGGAGCTTCGCACTGCCCTTTAGGTCCCGGCCGCCCCCGGATCGTCAAATGGGGGACGGCGTACCGCAACGCGCCGCACCCTTTCTGTTTATCGTTGAACACTGCGGCGCTGATGGATCACACTCCCCTCGCACGCGGACTGCGGAACTTGTCGCGCATCAATTTGAACAGGGGTAGCAGGATCAGGATGATCGCGATGATCGTGATCGGCCCGGCAATCGGCCGGGTAAAGAATATCGACGGATCGCCGGACGACAGAAGCAGCGACTGACGCAGTGTAGGTTCGGCGATCGGCCCGAGCACGATCGCGAGAACAGCCGGAGCGAGCGGATAGTCGAACTTGCGCAAGAAGAAGGCGCTCAGACCGAAGAGGATCATCAGCCAGACGTCGTGCATGTCATTTGTCGCCGCGTAGCCGCCCACGACCGAAAGAACGAAGATCATCGGCGCGAGGATCGTGAACGGCATCCTCAGCATCCAGATGAAGAGCGGGATGAACGAAAGATTGATCAGGAGCGCGAAGACGTTCGACACGTAGAACGAACCAATCAGGCCCCACACAAACTCAGGCTCGTCCGTGAATAGCCGCGGCCCCGGCGTTAGTCCCCAGATCACCATGCCGCCGAGAAGTATTGCGGTTGTGGGCGAGCCGGGAATGCCCAGCGTGAGCATCGGCAACATGGAGCCAGTCGATGCAGAGTTGTTCGCGGCTTCAGGCGCAGCAACCCCATCGGGATTTCCCTTTCCGTAGGAGTCTGGGTCCTTCGATGTCAACTTGGAAACGCCATAGGCCATGAGCGATCCCGGCGTTGCGCCGGCGGCAGGAAGGATTCCGACGAAGAACCCGAGGAACGACCCGATCGTCGTGCCCTTTGCGCCCTTGCTCATGCCTTCCACGGAGTCGGCAACGATGCCTTTGAGACTCATCTTGGCTTCCGTCGTCGTGATCTTGCCCCGGGTCGTGTCGATGGTCCAGAGCATCTCGCCGATACCGTAGACACCAATCGCCAGCACCAAGAAGTTGATCCCGTGCAGGAAGCCGGAGATGTCGAAGAACACCAGGCGCGGAGCGCCCGATATCTCGTCGAAGCCGACGGCGGCGAACACGAGGCCAAGGCAGATCGACAGGACCGTCTTTGGGATGTCGTCTCCGCCCAGGCCGACGAACGTGGCGAACGCCAAGAGCATTAGCGCGAATATCTCAGGCGCACCGAAATTCAGCGCGACAGAGGCAAGCATTGGCGCGAACAACGTGAATAGGATTATCGAAACCGTGCCGCCGACGAATGACGCGAGCGCGGCCGTCACCAGCGCTAGGCTGGCGCGCCCCTTAAGCGCAAGTGGTCGGCCGTCGAACGTCGTCGCGACCGCGGTCGAGGCGCCGGGTATGCCGAGCGTAATCGAGCTGATGGCCCCGCCATACATTGCGCCGTAGTAAATTGCCGCGAGAAATATGATGGCGGAGGCGGGAGGAACCAAGAAGGTGATCGGCAGCAGGATCGCCACGCCGTTCACCGAGCCGAGCCCGGGCATCGCTCCGATGAACAGTCCCAGCGTGACGCCGATGACGATCAGGACGAGGTTGAGCGGCTGTATCGCTTCCAACAAACCGCCCGAGAGAAGTGCAAGAATATCCATGGCTTAGATTCTACTCCCTCGCCCGCGTGGGCGTCCGCATCAGGTGCGTCAGTAGATGAAGGTGTTCAGCATATTGAAGAACGGCTCTGTGAAACGCATGCCCTTCGGCAACGTGATCCGCATGGCCGCTTCGAAGAAGAAGAAGAAGATGACCGGCGTGAGGATCGAGATGATCAACGACAGTCTCAGAGTGTGCCGCCCGAGAAACCACAAGTAGTAGAAGAGGAAGCACATCATCGCGCCGTACATCGAGATGATCCCGATAAGTGCGACGAAAACGAAAATGCCTCCGAAAACCTGCACCAGCATCTTGCGCCCCTCCGCGTCGAGGACGGGCTCTGTGGATTGGGAAGGCGGCGATGTCCGCCTTGCAGCATTGAGCATGATCAATGCCGTGCAGATCAGAATGATCGCCGAGAGCCAGAACGGCCACGCCCCGCCTCCCGGTCCTTCGCCCTTGATGTAGCCGATGTTCAACTCGGTACTCTTCCACATGATGTAGATGGACAGGACAGCCAAGATACCGGCCGTTATGAACTCTCCACGCCGCATGTTGACCTCCCTAAGTACCGTTGCATCGGCGCTTTGGGCTTATTCGCCCATTGCTGCCAGCAGCTCTTTGTGGTTCTCGATCTGAGTCTGCCAGTACGTCTTTTGCTCGTCCGGGCTCATCCACAGCGGCGAGAGGCTTTCGCTTTCCATGTAGCCCTGCCACTCCTCGGTATCGTAGATGGTCTTGAAGAGGTTCTGGTAGTACTCGGCCGCTTCAGCCGACATCCCCGGAGCACCGACGACGGCCCGCTGGTTGTAGTAGCTGAAATCTTGGCCCAGCTCCTTCACGGTCGGCACATCCGGGAAGGCCGGCAGGCGCTCGTCCGAGAAGGCCAGGAGCGGCACGACATCGCCCGCGGCGTAGAAGCCCTTGGTTTCCGCCGGGTTGTTGACGGTTGCCATGATCTGCTGGCCCGCAAGGTCCTTGGCCACGTCGCCGCCGCCCTTGTAGGGGATGTACTTCACCTTGATATCGAATGCCTGTTCCATGAAGGCGATCACGATCGAGTCTTCCTGGCCCTTGCCGGTGCCGCCCATGACGTATTCGTCCGAGGACTTTACCGTCTCGAGCCACTGCTCGAACGACGTGATGCCGCTGTCCTTGTGAACCCACAGGACGAACGGATCGACGCCCATCATCGCGATCGGCGTAAAGGTCGACACGTCGATGCCAAGGTTCGCTTGCCGCATCGGCGTCGTGAAGAACGAGTTCAGCGTCACGAGGATCGTGTGATCGGGATCGTTCGTGCCGTTGAGCGCGATCAGCGCCTCTGCGCCGGATCCGCCGCCCTTGTTGTTAGGAACGAGCGGGCGGGTGGTAAGGTCCTTCTTCTCCGCCACCGACTGGAGGAAGCGGGCGATCTGGTCAGCGCCGCCACCGGCCCCAGCCATGATAACGAAGTCGATGGGCTTGTTCGGCTCCCAGGCCTGGACCGCACCGGAGAGCGTCATCAGCCCTAGCGCGGCTGTACCGACAATTTTGGACAGTAGGTTGGTTGTGGTAGCCATTTGGTCCTCCCTTTGGCTTTAAGTCGTGATGCGAGTAGGTTTCCCGCCTTTGATGTGGCCGTTCTCGGTGCGACCTTTCCTCCCTCTCTTCCGCCGCAGCTGAACCAGGTCAGTGATTCAACAGCACCGGCAATTTCGCCGTATCCACTACGGTCTGCGTATTTCCTCCAAACACGGTTTCCCGCTCATGACTGTCGCTATATGCGCCCATGATCATCATATCGGCGCCAACTTCTTCGCTGGCCCGCAAGAGCTCAGAACCGATCTTCCGGCTTGCTGAGAACGTGTGGATGCCGGCCTTGATTCCGTGCAGTTCGAGGTAGGACACCAGTTCCTCCGCAGATGTCCCGGGCCCCGCGTCGGAGCCGTTCGAAAGGATCCAGATCGCGTCGGCGCCGCGTAGTACGCTCGCGCACTGCGCCAAGGCGCGCGCCGCTTCCGCGCTTCCGTTCCAGGCGATGCTCACTTTCGCGCCCAGCGATGGCGGTGGCGTATCCGCTGGCGGGCACATCAGAACCGGCCGGCCGGAATGGAACAGGGCGGCCTTCAACGTATTGTGGCCGAGGTTCCGGTCACGGTCCGGCTTGGCAACCGCGATCATGTCGGCCAATCTTCCGTGTCGCTTGATCACGTCGACCTGCCTGCCGGATTCCTCGATGAACGACACCGTCGCGGCCTTGCCGATGTTCTTTCCTGACGCATCCAACTTCAGCTTGGATGCCAGCGCCTCGAGTTCTCCGCGGAGGCCCGCCTCCTCCTGATCCGCGACCTGGTATGATTGCTTGATGATCTGTTTGCGCAGGAAGTCCGGGATGTGAACACCGTAGGGCATCAGATCTTCTGGCCGCGGCCGGCAATGGATGACCTCGATGTGGGAAACGTGCCGATGCGCAATCGCGGCTGCATGGGCGAGGACGTTATCGCCCTTGCCGTCGCCTCTGACCGGAACCAGTATCTTGCGGATCACGTCGCTTCCTCCCTCAGAACAGGCCGTCGATGAGACCGTCCCTGTTGATCCGTATGGATTCCGCAGACGGAACCCGCGGCAGGCCGGGCATGGTCATGATCTCGCCGCAGATCACAACGATGAAACCGGCCCCGGCGGATAGCCGGACCTCGCGGACCGGAAGGCTGTGGCCGCGCGGCGCGCCGCGGCGGTTGGGGTCGGTCGTGAACGAATACTGGGTCTTGGCCATGCAGACCGGCAGATTGCCGTAGCCTTGCTCTTCCCACTGCTTAAGCTGATCGCGGATCTTCTTGTCGGCCAGCACCTCATCCGCGCGATAAATCCGCTTGGCGATCGTCTCGATCTTCTCGAACAACGGCATATCGTCGAGGTAAAGCGGCGCGAACTGGGCCGATCCGCTCTCGACGATCGACACGACTTTTCGGGCTAGATCCTCAGTGCCCTTCGAGCCGTGCGCCCAGTGCTTGCACAACACCGCTTCGGAGCCCTGAGAGCCGACGTAGTCCTTGATCGCCTGCACCTCGGCGTCGGTGTCCGACACGAAGTGATTGATCGCGACCACGGCCGGCACGCCGAACTGTTTTACATTCTCGATGTGCTGGCCGAGGTTGGCGCAGCCCTTCTTGACCGCCGCCACATTCTCGGTCCCGAGATCGGCCTTGGCGACACCGCCGTTCATCTTCATGGCGCGCACTGTCGCGACGATGACCACTGCCTCGGGCTTGAGGCCCGCCTTGCGGCACTTGATGTCGAAGAATTTCTCCGCCCCCAGATCGGCGCCGAAGCCCGCTTCCGTCACGACATAGTCGGCGAGTTTCAGCGCCGTCGTCGTCGCGACGACCGAGTTGCAGCCATGCGCGATGTTCGCGAACGGGCCGCCATGCACGAAGGCCGGATTGTTCTCGAGCGTCTGGACGAGATTGGGTTGCATCGCCTGCTGCAAGAGCACGGTCATCGCGCCGTCCGCCTTCAGGTCGCGCGCGTAGACCGGCGAGCGGTCGCGGCGATAGGCCACGATGATATCGCCCAGGCGCTTCTCGAGATCGCGCAGGTCGGTGGCGAGGCAGAGGATCGCCATCACCTCGGAGGCCACCGTGATGTCAAAGCCCGTCTCGCGTGGGAAGCCGTTCGCGACACCGCCAAGATTGACGACCGTTTCCCTGAGCGCCCGGTCGTTCATGTCCATGACGCGGCGATAGGGAATGCGGCGGATGTCGATGTCGAGCTCGTTGCCCCAGTAGATGTGGTTGTCGAGCATCGCGGCCAGAAGGTTGTGCGCTGCCGTGATGGCGTGGAAGTCGCCGGTGAAATGGAGGTTCATGTCCTCCATCGGCACGACCTGGGCATAGCCGCCGCCCGCCGCGCCGCCCTTCATGCCGAAGTTCGGGCCGAGCGACGCTTCGCGGATGCAGATCGCGGCCTTCTTGCCGATCGCGTTCAGCCCGTCGCCGAGGCCCACGGTCGTCGTCGTCTTGCCCTCGCCCGCAGGGGTCGGATTGATCGCAGTCACCAGGATGAGATGTCCGTTCTTGTTCTTCGCCAGCGACTTGATGAAGGCCTCGGATACCTTGGCCTTGTCGTGACCGAACGGCAGCAGGTGCTCCGTCGGGATTCCGAGCTTCGCGCCGATCTCTTGGATCGGCTTCTTCTTGGCTTTGCGGGCGATTTCGATGTCAGACATGGTTTCCTGGCCAATACATTGTTTCAAGAACCGAGCATGTCGCCCGCGGAAAGGCCGGCGGATGCCGCCCAATCGGTTGCCGCCACCTTGCCGCCCCCGGCAGGTCGGACACGTTTGATGAGGATGCGGCCGCCGATGCATTGCACGGTCACACCGTCGTCCGATATCTCGATCACCTTGCTGGACACGCCGTCACCCATGACGCGGGCGCAATCGAAGACCTGTACTTCTTCGCTTTTCAGCGTGGTCCATGCGCCGGGTGCAGGGTTGGTTCCCCGGATCAGGTCGTAGACCTGCCCGACCGGCTTGTTCCAATCGATATGCGCATGTTTCTTGGTGCAGCGCCGCTCGTAGGTCGCCTCGGTCTCATTCGGCACGATGCGCGGCGGATTGCCTGCCCGAAAAAGGTCGCAGACCTGAACTACGGATTCGACCGCCGACGGGTAGATCTTCTTGAAGTAGAGGTCGATTACCGTGTCGTCGGGGCCGATCTCGCATTCCCATTGCAGCAGGCTGTCGCCCTCGTCGAGCCCATCGGACGGATAGAACCAGCTGTAGCCGGATTTCTTGGAGCCCATAATGATGGGCCAGTTGACCGCACTCGGCCCGCGATGCAGCGGCAGGAGCGACGGGTGAAAGCAGATCGAACCATGCGTCGGCGTGTCGCGCGCGGCTTCGGGAACGAAGACATTCACGAAAGCCATGACCATCAGATCGGGCTTGTAGCTGGCCAGCTTGTCCACCGTGGCCTTGTCGTCGAAGTTCGCGGGCTGTTCGACCGGAATCCCCTTTTCCAGCCCATGTTCCTTGATCGGATCGATGGGCTTGCCCTCCCGGTCGGGCTCACAATAGACGCCGACCACCTCGTCGCGACCCTCATCGAGGATCCGGGCCAGGCAATCCTTTCCGAATGCCTGCTGCCCCATGACGATGATGCGCATTTTGTCGCTCATTCCGCCGCTTGCCGCTTCGCGTCACCGACGGCGCCGCTTTCGATGACCCGGGCGAGGTCTTCACCCGAGTATCCCAAGACCTTCTCGAGGATTTCTGTTGTGTGTTCGCCCAGAAGCGGCGAGCGCGTCACCTTTACCGGTGAGTCCGACAGCTTGATCGGGCAGCCCACGGTCACGTAGCGACCGCGTTCAGGGTGGTCGACGTCAACGATGGTTCCCGTCTTTCTTAGGCCCTCATCCTCCATGATCTCTTTCATGCTGAGGATCGGGCCAACGGGAATGTCGAGCGGATTGCAGATGTCCATGACCTCGAACTTGGTCTTGGTCATTGTCCACTTTTCAATCCGCTCGAATATCTCGTTCAGTTTGTCCAGCCGTTCCTTTGGAGTTGCGTACCCGGCTTTCGTCTTCCAGTCAGGTTCGCCAATCACATCGCAGACCTTTTCCCAAACTGCGGCCTGGGTGATGAAGTAGGTGTAGGCGTTGGGGTCCGTCTCCCATCCCTTGCACTTCAGGATACGGCCCGGCTGGCCGCCGCCCGAGTCATTGCCCGCCCGCGGTGTTGCATCGCCGAAGGGAACACCCTCGCCGTACTGCGAGTATTCGGTCAATGGACCAGCCGCCAATCGCTGCTGGTCGCGTAGCTTGACCCGGCAGAGATTGAGAACCCCGTCCTGCATCGCCGCCGAAACCTTTTGGCCGCGCCCGGTCTTTTCCCGCTGGAACAGAGCGGTGACGATGCCAAGGCAAAGATGGAGGCCGGTGCCACTGTCGCCAATCTGCGCACCGGTCACGAGCGGTGGGCCATCGACGAATCCCGTGGTCGAAGCCGAACCGCCAGCACATTGCGCGACGTTTTCGTAGACCTTGCAATCCTCGTACTTGCCGGGGCCGAACCCCTTGATCGAAGCGAGGATCATGCGCGGATTGATCTCCTGCACCCGCTCCCACGAAAATCCCATCCGGTCGAGGGCACCCGGCGCGAAGTTCTCGACCATGACGTCGCATTCTTCGATCAAGCGCGTCAGAACCTCCTTGCCGGTCTCATTCTTAGAGTTCAACTCGATCGACCGCTTGTTGTGGTTGAGCATCGTGAAATAGAGACTATCGGCCTCGGGAACATCGACCAGCTGTTTGCGGGTGGCGTCGCCCACGCCGGGCCGTTCCACTTTGATCACGTCGGCGCCAAACCAGCCCAGGAGCTGCGTGCAAGTCGGGCCAGATTGCACATGCGTGAAGTCGAGGATCTTGATCCCTTCCAGAGCTTTCATCAGAGCCAGTCCTTACTTTTTCTTCGAGACGACGGATTGCGGATTGAGATTGCCAATGCGACCGGATTCGGTGCCGGCTTGCGGATCGATGATTGCGTTGACGAGAGTCGGTTTTCCGCTGGCGATCGCGTCGCGAACAGCGCGTTCCAGATCGTCGGGGCTGCGCGCCGTTACGCCTTCACCGCCGAATGCGCGCATCATCATGTCGTACTGAGCTTCTTTGACGAAGACCGTCGTGCCCGGATCGCGGCCCGTTGGGTCGGTGTCGGTCCCGCGGTAGATGCCCGAGTTGTTGAAGATAACCACGCAGACCGGCAGGCCGTAGCGGCAAATGGTTTCGACTTCCATTCCGCTGAAGCCAAAGGCCGAGTCGCCTTCGACGCACACCACCGGATGGCCGGTTTCAACTGCGGCAGCTATGGCAGTGCCCATGCCGATGCCCATCACGCCCCAAGTGCCGACGTCGAGCCGCTTGCGAGGTTTCGACATGTCGATGACCGAGCGTGCGAAATCGAGCGCGTTGGCGCCTTCGTTCACGAGGATCGCATCCGGATGGTCGGCGAAGATCCTCTTCAGGCGGCCGAGCGCACCGTGATAGTCCATCGGAACGTTGTTGTTGACGAGTTTCGGAGCCATCCGTTCGACGTTCTGGGCGCGCTTGGTGTAGACCGCGCCAGTCCATTCCGCAGGCGGCACGGGCCAGTCGTCCATCTTTTCGAGCATGGTGCCGAGAGTGGACTCGATGTCACCCACAAGCGGCGCGTCGATCGGCTGGTTCGAATCCATCTCCTTCGGGTCGATGTCGATGTGGATGAACTTCTTGGTATGGGGTTCACCCCATTGCTTGCCCTTGCCATGGGACAGCAGCCAGTTCAGCCGCGCTCCGATGAGCATTACGCAATCCGCTTCCTTCAGGACGAGGCTGCGGGCGGCGCCTGCATATTGCTCATGGTCATCGGGCAGGAGGCCCTTGGCCATCGACATGGCGATATAGGGCGCGCCGGTCTTTTCGACGAAGGCGCGGACCAGATCGTCGCACTGGGCGTAGGAGGCGCCCTTACCAAGGATGATCAAAGGCTTTTTGGCAGCCTTTAGCAGGCTGAGCGCACGGTCGATCGCCGCGGGTGCCGGGAAATGCGCAGGGGCCGGGTCGACCACTTTGATCAGGCTTTTCAAGCCCTCCGCGGCGCCCATCACCTGACTCAGTAGGCTCGCGGGCACGTCGAGGTAGACGCCGCCCGGCCGGCCGGAGACCGCGGCACGGATTGCCCTTGCAACGCCGACGCCGATATCCTCGGCGTGAAGGATGCGGTACGCAGCCTTGCAGAGAGGCTTGGCGACGGCGAGCTGGTCCATTTCCTCGTAGTCGCCCTTCTGCAGGTCGACGATTTCGCGTTCCGACGAACCCGATATCAGGATCATCGGCCAGCAGTTGGTCGTGGCATGGGCGAGACTCACGAGGCCGTTCAGGAATCCCGGCGCCGAGACGGTCAGGCAAATGCCTGGCTTCCTGGTCAGGTAGCCAGCGATTGCGGCGGCGTTTCCGGCATTCGATTCGTGGCGGAACGAAATCACCCTCATCCCTTCGGCCTGCATCATCCGGCCAAGATCAGTTACCGGGATTCCGGGAACGTGATAGATGTTCTCGATCCCGTTCATCTTCAGCGCGTCGATGATCAGGTGAAAGCCATCGGTCAGGTTTTGGGATTCGGCCTCTTCCGGTCGCTGTTCTACGCTTGCTGCCGCGGATGAAGTCATGTTCGTCCTCGCATTGCCCTTTAGTGTTCAGCCGGCCGCGCCACTTCGCGCGCCGAGCGTCTCAAGCCTCGTCCAGGTCTTGCTGATGTGATCGTGCAGGCGCATCGTATGCTCGCGCACACGGCGCGATGCGAGATCGCCGTCCCGCGCCATCAATGCATCGATGATTTCCATGTGATCGGCGACAGATCGACGCGCGCGATCGCTTTCGCCCATCGCCCTTCGCCGCACCGCTTGCATGTGGGCGAACAGGCCGTCTGCAGTCTTGCTCAGCAGAGAACAGCCCGACAATTCCAGAATGGTCTGATGGAAGGTGATGTTCGCGTCTGAGTATTCCTCGATATCCGCCCGCTCGACGTCGCTGCTATGCCTGATGGCGAAACGGCGCAGGGCATTGAGCTCGGCATCGGTCGCATGTTCGCACGCCAACCGCGCCGCCATGCTTTCGAGTGCCGCCCACGTGACGACCATCTCGAGAATTTCCTCGCGCGTCTTGCGGCACACGAACACGCCTTTTCGCGGAACGATCTCGATCAGGCCGTCCTGCGCCAGTCTCGCCAGCGCTTCCCGAATAGGCGTGCGTGAAATGCCCAGGCGCTCCGCCAGTTGCCGCTCATCCAACCGCAGATCGGCATCGGGCCGATAGATGTCCATCTCTAGAATCGCGTCCCTCAGCACCTTGAAGGTATGATCCTTCAAGGTGAAAGTCTCGGCTATGGGGATGAGCTTTTCGCCGATCGACACGTGCCATTTCCTCCCGAGACACATGTGCGACCGCCTGCGCAGTTCATGCATGTGTTTGGTATACCTTACACCCAACTTTTTTCCGGTCAATCCATTTTTGTAAGTTGATTTCACACAGAAAATAGTTGACACAACACATGGTGGTATACCACATACCTACAATAAACTGGCTTCGGGAGATCGCCGATTTGCTGATCCGGGCACACGATTCGGCGCTCATCGTCATCGACATGCAAGAGCGACTCGTTCCTGCGATGCAGGCCCCCGCCCGCACGATCCGCAACACGCGTCTGCTGCTCAAGGCGGCGGCGAGGACGGGCGTCCCCGCCCTGCTGACGGAGCAATACCCGCAAGGGCTTGGCCAGACCGTTCCAGAGATCAGGAAAGCCGCGGGCGACAACGCGATTCTGCCGAAGATGCATTTTTCCTGCATGGAGGATCAGGGTTTCGCCGGTGCATTCCGATCGCTCGGCAGACGTCAGGCAATCCTGACCGGCATGGAGGCGCACATCTGCGTCGTCCAGACCGCCGCAAGCCTCGTCGAGGAGGGCTTCGACGTCTTCGTAGTGTCAGACGCGACCGCATCACGGACGATCGAGAGCGAACAGGCCTGCCTCGCCCGACTGAGCGCGGGTGGGGTGAGCGTTGTGACGACGGAGATGGTCATCTTCGAGTGGCTCGGGAGGGCCGGTTCGGACGCGTTCAGGGAAATGCTGCCGATGATCAAATAAAGCGGCACCAGGGAGGAACAGATGAATATTCACGAACATCAAGCCAAGGAAGTCCTGAAGAGCTTCGGCGCGCCTGTCGCAAATGGGGTAGTCATCACTTCCCTAGAACAGGCCGAGGCGGCCGTTGGCGCGATGAAGGGGCCGGTCTGGGTCGTGAAAAGCCAGATCCATGCCGGCGGTCGCGGCAAGGGTAAGTTCAGGGAGCTGCCCGGCGACGCCAAAGGCGGTGTGCGCGTCTCATTCTCAGCCGAAGAGGCGCTGGCCAACGTGAAGGAGATGCTAGGCAAGACGCTCGTCACCAATCAGACGGGCCCGGCCGGCAAGCAAGTGAATCGGCTATACGTCGAAGACGGTGCCGACATCGACCGCGAACTCTACCTGTCGATCCTCGTGGACCGCGAAACGGGAAAGACTTCGTTCGTCGCCTCCACAGAAGGCGGTATGGACATCGAGGCCGTCGCAGAGGAGACACCCGAACTGATCCATACGATCGCCATCAATGCCTCATCCGGCTGCACGGACGCGGATGCAGCCCGGATCGCGGACGCCTACAAGCTCGCCGGAAAGGCGCGAGAGCAGGGCACCGCGCTCTTCAAGACACTCTATGATGCATTCACCACCAAGGACATGAGCCTTCTTGAAATCAACCCGCTCATCGTCACCAAGGCGAACGACGTGCAGGTTCTGGACGCTAAAGTCTCGTTCGACAACAACGCGCTCTTCCGCCACCCCGACGTTGCCGCCTACCGGGACGAGACCGAGGAAGACGCGAAGGAAATCGAAGCGTCAAAGCACGATCTCGCCTATATCGCGCTCGATGGCGATATCGGCTGCATGGTCAACGGTGCGGGCCTCGCGATGGCGACGATGGACATCATAAAGCTTTACGGCGCGGAGCCCGCGAATTTTCTCGACGTCGGCGGCGGCGCGTCAAAGGAAAAGGTCACGGCGGCCTTCAAGATCATTACCTCGGACCCGAACGTGAAGGGCATCCTCGTCAACATCTTCGGCGGCATCATGCGTTGTGACGTTATTGCCGAAGGCGTGGTCGCGGCCGTTAAGGAGGTGGGACTAAAGGTGCCGCTCGTCGTGAGGCTCGAAGGCACCAAGGTCGCCGAGGGCAAGAAGATCATCAACGACAGCGGACTGAACGTCATCGCCGCCGACGATCTCGATGACGCCGCGCAGAAAATCGTCAAGGCAGTGAAGGGGTAGGGTTATGTCGATCCTCATCAACAAGGACACGAAGATCATCGTTCAGGGCCTGACCGGCAAGACCGGTACCTTCCACACAGAACAGGCGCTCGCTTACAACGGAACAAAGATGGTCGCCGGCACGCACCCGGCCAAGGGCGGAACCAACTGGACCGGCGCGAACGGAGAGACGATTCCCATCTACGCGAGCGTCGCCGAGGCGAAAGACGCAACCGGCGCGACGGCGAGCGTGATCTACGTGCCGCCCGCGGGCGCGGCTGCCGCGATCGAGGAGGCGATCGACGCTGGCATCGACCTGATCACCTGCATCACCGAAGGCGTTCCGGTCCAGGACATGGTCCGCGTGAAGGAAAAGCTCGACGCCTCGAACAGCCGCCTGATCGGGCCCAATTGCCCGGGCGTTCTGACGCCCGAAGAATGCAAGATCGGCATCATGCCGGGCTCCATCTTCAAGAAGGGGTCCGTCGGCGTACTCTCGCGCTCCGGCACGCTCACCTACGAGGCCGTGTTCCAGACAACACAGGCGGGGTTGGGCCAGACGACGGCCGTCGGGATCGGCGGCGATCCCGTGAAGGGCACGGAGTTCATCGACGTGCTCGAACTCTTCCTCGCCGATCCCGAAACCAAATCGATCATCATGATCGGAGAGATCGGCGGCTCTGCCGAAGAGGACGCCGCGCAGTTCCTGACCGACGAGGCCAAGCGCGGACGCAGGAAGCCCACGGTCGGCTTCATCGCGGGTCGAACGGCGCCGCCCGGCCGGACGATGGGCCATGCCGGCGCCGTCATATCGGGTGGAAAGGGTGGCGCCGAGGAGAAAATCGAAGCAATGCGGGCCGCGGGAATCCAAGTCGCGCCGTCCCCCGCCAAGCTTGGCGAAACGCTGGTCGAGATGCTTCGCTGAACAGGCTGGCGCGCGGGCCGGAGCGCGGGCCGCCGACCGCGCGCCTTTGTCGCTTTGATAAGCGTCGGCTACATGGCTATCCCGGTTCTCGAAAGGTCGGGTTTGGAACAGACAGTCCAGGTCAATTCGCGATGTAACCCGACGACGATTGGAAGGGAAATGCGCAGTGGCCTACAACATCCTCATTCTTGGCGCCTCCTATGGCTCCTTGCTCGGAACGAAGTTTGTCGCGGCGGGCCACAACGCCACGCTTGTCTGCCGCGCAGAAACGGCCGCTCTCATCAATTCCGAAGGGACCGAGGTTCGGATCAAGCTGCGCGATGAAGACGCGCATCGCAGTTTTTTCTCCAAGTCCCTTGCGGGGAGGTTGGACGCGTCGACACCCGAGGACGCACGGCCTGAAAACTACGATCTCGTCTGCCTCGCCATGCAGGAGCCGCAATACTCACACCCTGCGCTCACCGATCTGCTCGCTCGGATCGCAAGGGCAGGAATTCCGTGCATGTCGATCATGAACATGCCGCCGCTTCCGTATCTGAAGCGCATTCCCGGATTGGATAGCTCACGGCTGAAGGAGGCGTTCCTGAACCCTGAGATCTGGGATGCCTTCGATCCGAGACTAATGACGCTTTGCTCTCCGGATCCTCAAGCGTTCCGCCCGCCGGAAGAAATGGCGAACGTCCTGCATGTGGGTCTTCCCACGAATTTCAAGGTGTCGAAGTTCGACGATCCGAAGTTGAACGCCGTGCTCGAGACGCTCGAGGCGGATATTGAAGCATATCGTGTCGACGACAAGGACGTTCCGGTGAAGCTCCGGGTGTTCGACTCCCTGTTCGTTCCATTTGCGAAATGGGCGATGCTTGCGACCGGCAACTATCGCTGCATTACTACAGACGGACCCCGGTCCATCCGCGACGCGGTTCACGGCGATCCCGCGAAGTCGCAAGAGATCTATGCGTTCGTAAACGGCCTCGTCGAGAAACTCGGCGCCGATCCAGGGGACCTCGTGCCATTTGAGAAGTACGCAGCGGCGGCGAAGAATCTCGTTAAGCCCTCGTCTGCCGCGCGTTCGGTCTACTCAGGGGCTGTCTATATTGAACGTGTCGACAGGCTGATATTGCTGATCGCCGAAGCGTTGGGCACCTCACATCCTGCAGTGTCGGAGACAGTGGCGATCGTTGATCACAAACTGTCCTCGAATGCGCTTGCAGGCGCTCGGTAGGACTTCTGTATTGAACTCCCCCGTTTCACGGAGGGTTCAGAACCAGCGGATAGCGACGCACTGGACCGGCAGAATGTGATCACGCCCGATCCTGAAAAACGGATCGTTCGGTACCAGCGCGCCGATGCAGCACGGAACGGCGACTTTGAGCGCGTTATGTCTCCGAGTGCGCTGAAGGACGGGACCACAAGACACCGAACAGGACCGCCGCGGCGATTAGGTTCGTTGGAATGATCACCCAGAGAACGATGGCGACGAGTCCGGGCGAAGACGTCGCGCCATCGAGTGCGAGGACGAGGCCCGCAAGCATGCCGAGGAACGCGAGATACGCCGCCAATCGATGGCCACGCAGCAGGCCAAGACCGAGCAGCGTCCACAGAATAATCGCAACGAATATGTGCGTTCCGAATTTCTGAAACGATAGTATCAAGATCGGCAGGTGCAGAGCCGCAGACAGAAAGAGGAGGATCGCGGCGGTATGGTACTTGCGTTCAGTGCGGGTCATCTCGGGTCTCCTCACTCCGTCGGGCAGGGTTGACCGGCGGTTCCCCACGCCAGCACGTCGTTCACGTGATCCTGCAGCGAATAAGGTGCGGGTTCTCGCCCGCCGCCCGGCTGCCAGCCCCAAAGAACGAATCCAAGATGACCGGCGTCGTCAACGAGATGCTGAGCCAGTTCCATCCAGTCGCGCCCGCCGGTCCGCTTGGGATCAGACAACTGGGCACAGACCTCGCTGGCGGATCTGCCGAACCACTGGAACTCGACCGGTGGCAGCCGCCAGTCCAGCCCCGCATGCGGCGGCGCATGCGGATCGCTTTCAAGGTTTTGGCTCGTCCGGTGACAGGTCGAACACAGCAAGGTTTCCGCCCCAATCCGGCTTTCACCAGCATTGATGTTCATGCCGTGCGGCCGGACCGGCCCTTCGCTGCCGCCGAACCACATGGGCACGTTATCCGCGCCCACATGGCAGTTCGCGCAACGCGGATGGCTCGTCACCTCGTAGATCCGATCGAACGCGGCCAGTCCCTGTTCGGGCAAAATTGATCCCGCAGCGGGCGGCTCGATCGTGGCGGGTGGATTGCCTTCGGCAAGGGCGAGCGTCGGAAGAACGGTGAAGACAAGGGCCGCGATGGGCAAGAAACGCATTGGCGGCCTCCTCAGGCGAAACGAATATGCTTGTTGAACGGCATCTCGCGGATGCGCTTACCTGTCGCGGCGAAGATCGCATTGGCCAGCGCAGGCGCAGCGGGAGGCACCGGCGGTTCGCCGATTCCCCGAACCTTGTGGCCGTTCTCCAGCCCGCGGACGATGATTTCGGGACACTGGTAAAGCCGCATGCCCTCGTGAGCGTGGTAGTTGGTCTGCTCGGCCATCCCGTCGGAATAGGTGATTTCCGAGTTCATCGCGTGGCCGAGGCCCCAGACCACCCCGCCCTGCACGAGGTTCTCGAAGTTTACCGGATCGACGATGGTGCCCACGTCGCAGGCGACCCATACCTTGTCGATCCGGACGCCCGCGTCGACGGTGGTCACTTCCACGACTTCGGCCACAGGAACACCGAAGCTTTCGACGAAGGCAACGCCGCGCCCCTTCCCGGGTGCGAGTTCGCCGCCCCATGACGACATCTCGGCCACGGCTTCCAGCACCTTGCGCGAAACGTCGTGCCCCATGAGCCGGATGCGCTCCTCCATCGGGTCGGCGCCGGCAGCATGAATCAGCTCATCGAGGAAGCTGTCAAAGAAGAAGCCCGCGCCAGCCGCGCCCACCGACCGCCAGGACGAGACCGGCGCAAGTTCGGGCACGCGGTAGGCCCGCATCCGGAAATGCGGCAATGCGTAGGGGTTGTTCCAGGACCCTGCGGCGATCTGCGCATCCGGTCCCGGAACGGGGATGTTGGCCCGGCCCAATTGCGACGCTATGACGGAAGGCGCGGCGATTGATAGGTCGATCCCTTCGACACGACCATTCGCCACGACGCCGCGCCCCCGGCCCATGGCGATGTGGCGCGGAAAGTCGTGGGCGAAGTCCTCCTCGCGCGAATAGGTCAGCTTGACCGCCGTGCCGCGCATCTGGTTTGCGATTTCTGCCGCTTGCTTCAGGTACTCGAATTCCAGTCGGTGGCCGAAGCTGCCGCCGGCGTACTGATTGTGGAAAGTAACTTGCCCCGGTTCATGTCCGGTGAGCGCGGCGACAAGCACCTGCAATTGACGAGGCACCTGATGGCCGGTCCAGACCTCGACCCCTTCGTCCGTGACCCGCACGATGGCATTCAGCGGCTCGAGCGGCGCGTGGGCGACGTAAGGTGAACGGTATTCGGCCTCGATCACCTCCGCATCGGCGAGTGCCGCCTCGATGTCTCCGTCGTCGCGCCACTTTCTGTCGAGCAGGTCATCTGAAAAGGACGCTGCGAGCGTCTCCCAATGCTGCGCCTGCTCGGCCGGATAGGGCGCGGGGCCCCAGTCGAATTCAATGGCGTTGGCGGCCCTGATAGCCGTCCAGGTGTTGTCGGCAATGACCGCCGCGCCGCCTGTGATGTCCAAGACCCTTCGAACGCCCGGCATCGCCAGTGCGGCGCTCGGGTCATATCCTTTGATGCCGCCACCCTTGCGCGGGTTCACGCGGAGCGCGGCATGAACCATATCGTCCGTGGCAAGGTCGATGCCGTAGGTCTGCGTGCCAGTCGACTTCGCCACGACGTCAATCCGCTCCATCGGCTGGCCGATCAGTCGCCATTCGGAAGGGTCTCGTAGCGGCGCGTTCTGCACCGGCTCGATCCCGGCGGCTTCGGCGGCGAGTTCGGTGTAGGGGATGGCCGTGCCATCAGGCAGAATGACTTGTGCAGAGGCGGTCTTGATCTCGTCGACCGGAACTCCGGACCGCTTCGAGGCCGCCAGCTTCAGCGTCTCGCGCGCCGACGCGCCCGCCTGCCGCAGCTTGTCGAAACTGTCGGGAATTGTTGTCGAGCCTCCAGTGCCCTGCAGACCTATTAGCTTCACCACACCACCCATCACTGACCGGATGGATTCCGCCGCGAAGCTTTCGTCCGTCGATTTGAACGGCACGCCCTCATCCGCCATCGCGGTATTCCAGTAGGCGGCACTCGGGCGGCCGAAGGACGTCGAGAATTGGCCAAAATCCACGTCCAGCTCTTCAGCGATGAGTGCGGCCTGCGAAGACGCGACACCCTGGCCTAGGTCCGCGTGCGGTCCGATCAGCGTGATGCCGTTAGCGTCGATCTTGACCCAGGGGTTGAAGACGGCCTCGCCTTCTGCACGATCCTCGATCAGCGGGTTTTCAGGCGCGCGGCGGACCGCATAGACGCCGAAGGCGACACCTCCCGCGATGGCGACCGATCCTATCAGGAAGCCGCGGCGCGCAATTGTGCGGAGTCTTCCCATGGCTCAGCTCCTCATCTTCTCGGCAGCGGCATGAACGGCCTCGCGAATCCGCGGATACGTCCCGCAGCGACAGAGGTTGCCGGACATGACGGCGTCAATGTCCTCGTCCGACGGATCCGAATTCATCGCGAGAAGCGAAGCGGCCTGCATGATTTGACCCGACTGGCAATAGCCGCACTGAGCGACCTGCCGCTCGATCCAGGCTTCTTGCACCGGATGGAGCGAATCTGGCGTTCCGAGGCCTTCGATCGTGGTGATTTCCACCCCGTTAAGCTCGCGCGCTTCGACCTGACAAGCGCGCACCGCAATCCCGTCCATGTGAACGGTGCAGGCCCCGCATTGCGCGATGCCACAACCGTATTTGGTTCCCATCAGACCCAATCCGTCGCGCAACACCCAAAGTAGGGGCATGTCTTCGGGCACGTCGATCTCTCGCCCTGCGCCGTTGACGGTGAATTTCGCCTTCATGGGAATCCTCGCATTGTTCAGTCGGCAAGCCGCAGCGGAATGAATACCATCGACCTCGCTTTCGGAGATCAGCATATCGCATCAAATCTCTTGCATGTCGCGCCAAACTGGCCAAAAAGCCTGGCACGCATGCGCGTTCGCGCTAGCTCGACCGTGAAGTCGAGGTCTAGCCATGCCCCAGCTACGTCACAAGCGAATGGGCAACAACTGGCGACGGCGCATAGTTGATTTAGGCGGTTCGTCATCTTGTAGGCAGCATGCGCGGTCGCAATTCCGGAACAGTGTGAGTCTTCAGTCCGCGGCAGCTTCGTTTTCTGCAGTGGCTTTCGATGAAGGCACGCTGGCTGGAACGAGTGAAATGATGCGCGCGCCTGCCGGCACTGTCGGATCGCCGTTGCTCGGGAAGGTTAAGTCTTGCGTGCGGGAGAGCGTCGCGAAGACAATTGCCTCGGGGTGCTTCTCGCGCCAGTTCTCGAAGCCGAACTCCTCGCTGATGCGCGTCACGCGAAAAGTCCATCCGTCGCGCAAAAGCTGTTCGTAGGCTCTGTAGCCGCGACCGGCGCCAATCCTCTTCCCACCAAGCTGCGTTGGCAATGCGTGGCGCGAGTCGGCGTCGCGGGCGCGCTCAAGCTGCCAAACATTGTCGCGGCCAAATTCAGGGGCGAGGTCGGTCGTCACCAGGGTGTTGTAGGCATCGTTGTCGGTCATCGCGACGACCACGCGGAAGGACAGGAATTCGACTGAGTTCTCGGCCGCCTCGCCCAGAATATCGCCGTAGAATGTCGGTATCCCCGCCGTGCGTGCACGGAACAAATGCGAATGGTTCGGATCGGCGATCAACACCGGCACCTCAGCCTTCGCCAGCGCTTCGGCCAACGCTGTCGATAGCCGTGAGCCGCCGACGAGCAGCACGCCCGCCGTTTCACCGTCCGCGAGTCCGAGCCAGCGCGCCAGAGGAGTCAGCGTGAAGCCATGCAAAACGACCGTGGCCGCGACCAGAGCGAAAGCCAGCGGTCCTATCAGAGCGCCGTCCGCGACATCGGCCGCGACCAGTCGTTCGCCGAATAGCCCCGCGACGGCGACGAGGACCACGCCGCGGGGCCCGGTGAGTGCGATCAACAGTCGCTCTTTCCAGGGAACAGCAGTGCCGATAAGGGAAATCAGGACTGTGGCCGGCCGAGCAAGCAGTGCGACGACAGCCACGAACAGGACGGCACGCCACGTCAGCTTGCCAAGCGCCGCGAAATCGAGCGAGGCAGCAAGCAGGATGAACACGCCGGAGACCAAAAGCACGGTCGCGTGTTCCTTGAAGCGGCGCAGTTCCTCATAGGATGGGAGATCGGCATTCGCTATCACCAGACCCATCACGGTGACGGCCAGAAGACCGCTTTCATGGAGCACGTGGTCGGACAGCGCAAACGCCGCCAAGAGAACGGCGAACAACACCGGCACCTTCATGTATTCAGGGATACGTCCGCCCTTGAAAACCTTTACGATTCCGTAGCCGGCCGCGAGCCCCACCATGGTCGCAAAGCCCATTCGCGCCGCAAGGTCGACAAAGCCGTTTGTATCGCCCCCCAGCCTAGTTAAGACGACGTGAAATGCCGCGACGGCGGCCATCGCGCCAATCGGATCGTTCACGATCGCTTCCCACTGAAGAAGCGCGGCGGGGCGCTTCTGTAGCCGGGCGTGGCGCAGCAATGGCGCGATGACCGTTGGTCCTGTCACGATCATGATGCCTCCGAAGACAGAGGCGGCCTCCCAGCCAAGGCCGGCAGCGTAGTGCAGGGCGAGCGCCGAGAGCAGCCAGCCAAGCGGAGCGCCAATCAGCACCAGGCGCAGCACGCCGGCGCGGGCATCTCCCAACTTGTGCAGGTTCAGCGTCAATCCGCCTTCGAACAGGATCACCGCGACCGCCAAAGCGATCAGTGGCGGCAATAGTTCCCCGAATTCCTGGGCCGGATTGAGAAGGCCGAGCACCGGTCCAACCAGTACGCCAGCAACCAGCATCAGGACGATGGCGGGAAGCTGAAGGCGCCAAGCCAACCACTGCGAACCAACTCCGAGCGCACCAACAAGCGCAACCGCGGGTACAGTTCCGAGAGAGCTCGCCGCCTGTTCGATCGCCATACGTACCACCTTCATGCTGTCTGACGCTGCACTGCGACCAAGACATTGGCGCATGAACTACTCGGCTGCCGAGACAGGCACAAGTTGCGCGTGTAGCGCGAACACGACGACGGCGGAATTGTGAATGCCTGTTGCCTGGCCTATGCAGTTTGCATGGATATGGCACTCATCAAGACGTTTCTCGAAGTCTCAGCGACGGGCTCATTCGTGTCGGCGTCGGAGCGGCTGTTCGTCACGCAGTCCGCAGTATCGCTACGAATTCAACGGCTGGAGGATAGCCTCGGCAAGCCGCTCTTCACCCGGTCGAAAGCGGGGGCGGAATTAACGCCAGCAGGCCGAGAGTTCGAACACTACGCGCTATCGCTGATCCGGATATGGGAAGAATCACGCCAGCAGATCGCCATTCCCGAAGGTTTCACGCGCAGCATCAATATCGGCGCCCAGTATTCGCTGTGGCCGCGGCTTGGCTTCCGGCTGATCGATCGGCTCAGGGATCTCGCACCCGATCTGAGCGTGCGCGGCGAACTCGGGATGCCCGACCGCCTTACCCGGATGCTCATCGAAGGGGCGATCCAACTGGGCCTTCTCTACATGCCGCAACTGCGCCCCGGGCTGGTCGCCGAACAGGTGATGGAGGAAGAACTGGTCCTGGTCGCGACCTGGCCGGACGCCGAACTGAAAAATTTGTCGAACTACGTGTTTGTCGATTGGGGTCCGGAATTCGTTCATGCCCACGCACTGGAGCTACCCGCGCTGACCAATCCGGGGCTGACTCTTGCGCTTGGCGCAATGGCGGCCGATTTCATCGCCCGCCGCAAAGGGGCGGCTTATCTGCCTGCGCGATACGTGAAGCGATTCATTGATGAGGAGCAGCTTCATCTCGTTCCCGACGCCCCGTCCTTTCCCTATCCGATCTGGGCAGTCTGGCGCGAAGATCTGGAAGTCGACATCGCCGATGCAGCAAAGAAAGCGCTCAAGGAGGTCGTCGGGTCCCTCGATGTCGAACAGGATGAGGTGATCGACGAACTACGCGAGATAAACTCGGATCACATGGTGCACGAACTCGGGAACGCGCATTTGTCTGAAGGTAACAAAAACTCGTGATATAGATAATTATTTTGAATTTTACTTATACTGAGTCCGACCCTATCTCCCCGCTCAACGGATAGCGCCGCGGTGGTGCGTCCGATGGCTCCGCCCCGAAACGGGCGGAAAAGTGGAAAGGACTGAACCATGGCAAAATTCGCCAAACTGGGGACCGTCTCGGCCCTTGCACTCGCTCTGGCCGCTCCGGCCTTCGCCCAGACCCTGGTCGGCGACCGGGATCTGGATGACCGCATCTCGGACATCGAGATCGAAACCCAGCGCAACATGGCGCGTTCGAGCGACAGCGTCCGCTACACGTTCGGCACCGGCGAGCGTTCGTC
>NZ_OMOQ01000009.1 GCF_900302475.1 Defluviimonas aquaemixtae | reverse complement strand
TCGGATCTCCGGTCTTGGCGTAGTTGCGGATGAGGTCGTTGTCCAACGGGTCGATGTCGTTCTGGCCGAAGACCGGCCCGGTCAGTTCGCTGGCCGAGTTCTGAAGCGAAAGAAGCGCATAGTGAGGCGCGCGCGCGACGCTGGTCTTGTAGTTCGGCGTGAGCGCAGGGGGGTGCCACTCACGGTCGCGCTGGTGGAGTTCGCCGGGTCCGCTCATGTGTTTACCCCTTCCATTTCCGCATAGGTCTGCTTCGCCAACTTGATGGCGTGATTGGCCTTCGGCACACCGGCATAGACCGCGACATGCAAGAAGGCCTGTATGACATCTTCCTTCGTGGCGCCGGTCTTCGCGCAAGCCCGGATATGCATCGGAATTTCCTCGAAATTCCCGGTCGCGGCGAGAAGCGCGAGGGTCAGCATCGATCGTTCCCTGCGGCTGATCTCGTCGCTTGACCAGAGGGTGCCCCAGGCGCCTTCGGTGATGAGCGTCTGAAAAGGCGTGTCAAAATCGGTTTTGGCGGCCTCGGCACGGTCGACATGGGCATCGCCGAGGACTTCGCGGCGGGTCTTCATCCCGGTCTCGTATCTGCCGGTCATCTCTTGGGCATCCCTGCTGGCCGCATCAGGCGCTTCTGCGCGGCGATGCGGAAGGGTGCATTCGGCGCACCGTAGCCTGCATAGCCGCCGCGCCGCTCGACGATCTCGAAGAACATGCCGCCCGCGAAGGGGCGCGAATAGAGCTGGAAGAACTCGCCGTCCTCGACCCGGTCGTAGAGGATGTTCGCCTGCTCCAGCCGGGCCAACAACTCGGCGTCCAGATCGAAGCGCGAGGCGAGATCGGCATAGTAGTTGGGAGGGATCGGCAGCGGCTGGAATTCGCGCTCTGCCAGACTTTGCGCGGTGGCGAAGATGTCGTCTGTCGCGAGTGCGATGTGCTGGACTGAGGCGCCGAAGCTTTCGGCAAGGAAGTTTCCCGCCATCGTGCGATGCGTCTCTGCACCGTTGAGCGTGATCCGGAACGCTCCGTCATGCGCCTCGACCGCCTGGCTACGCACCAGACCGTCGGGGTCGACGACGTCGACCATCGGTGACTTCCGCATTTGGAAGAGCGCGGTATAGAAGAGCGACCAGCTGAGCATCTCGTCATAGCTCATCGTCTGGGCAAGGTGGTCAATCCGGGTCAGACCGGCGTCGCCGCCCGCCTCCGCATCGGTCGGTTCGAACTCGACGCTCCATACGTCGCGCAACCCGCTGGCCTCGTCGATGAAGTGGAGGACGCTACCGCTCAGCCCGCGGATCGCCGGAATGTCCAGCTCTCCGGGTCCCAGCGGCTGGCTGAACGGGTTCGCGCCAAGCCGGGTCGCGCGTTCCACCGTTTCCTTTGCGTTGCCGACCGACAGGCCGATGTCGCAGACAGTCGTGCCGTGCATCGTATAGGCGCTGCTGGCAAGGCCGGTCGTCTCGCTGTTGAGAACGATTCTGATGTCGCCTTGGGTCCAGAGGGTCAGTTCCTTACTGATGTGCCGACCGGCGCGGACGAATCCGAGTGTTTTCAGCAGCGCTTCAGTGGCAGCCGCGTCTTCGCCACGTGTCGCGAACTCGACGAATGCGACGCCCTCGACCGCAGAGCGCGAGGGCATGGACGGAAGGTCGATCTTCGCCTCGGGTTCTGCCGCGCGAACGTCATCCATCAAGGCCACGAGCGAACGATAGCCGTCCTTGGCGATGGTCTTGGAACTGCCGCCCCGGAACTGGTCGTTGAAGATCTCGAGCGAGATCGGCCCGGTATAGCCCGTCGCCATTACCGCGCGCATGAAATCGGTCACGGCCAGGTCGCCTTCACCCGGCATGTTGCGGAAGTGGCGGGACCAGTAGAGAAGGTCCATCTCGATCAAGGGCGCGTCGGCGAGTTGGACAAAGAAGATCCTGTCGCCGGGAATGCGGCGGATAGTGTCGGGATCAATCTTGCGGCCGAGCGTGTGGAAGCTGTCGAGGATGAGGCCGACATTGGGGTGGTCGGCGCGGCGCACGATTTCCCAGGCGTCGCGATGGTCATTGACATGGGTTCCCCAGGCGAGCGCCTCGAACCCAACGCGGAGGCCCCGCTTGGCGGCGCGTTCGCCAAGCTCATTGAAATCCGCAGCGGCGCGGTCGATGCCGCCGAGCGCCTTCGGATGGACGGAGGAGCAGACGAGAACCAGGTCGGTGCCAAGCTCCTCCATCAGATCGAATTTGAGTTCCGCCCGGTCGAAGGCCTTGACGCGCATTGGCTCCGGCAGCGCCTCGAAATCGCGGAAGGGCTGGAACAGCATGATCTCCAGCCCGATGTCGCGGACCATCCTGCCGACATCGGCAGGCGATCCGTCATGGGCGATGAAGTCCTGTTCGAATATCTCGATCCCGTCGAACCCGGCGGCGGCGATGGCTTCGAGCTTGTCCGGCAGGCTGCCGGAGATGGAAACGGTGGCGATCGAGGTCTTCATGCCGGTTCCCCCGCGATCGCGCGGCGCAGCGCGTCGGTGTCGAGCGGCCTGCCCGTGAAGAGCGCCCACGCGTCTATGCCCTGGTGGAAGAACAACTCATAGCCGGAGATGATTGTCAGCCCTGCTGCGGCAGCATCCTTAAGGAATTGGGTATCGACCGGCGTGTAGACCGCGTCAAACGCCCAACGCGCGCCCTTCATCGCATCGGCGGGCAAAGGCGTGCCGTCGTGACCGATCATTCCGACCGGGGTGCAGTTGATAAGCCCGTCGGCGCCTTTGGCGGCGGCCACCGGATCAGTCGAGGTCTCGATGACTGAGGCACTTCCCGCCTTGCGCAGCGCATCTGCGAGGCCTTGTGCCTTGGCCGGGTCGAGATCGACGCAGCGAATCACCTGCGCGCCAAGGCCGATCAGGCCGAACGCCACCGCCTTGCCGACGCCGCCCGTGCCGATCAGGCAGACCGTCCCCGGAGACGTGTCGCCGAAGGCCGCGCGGTAGGCGGCCATGAAGCCCGAATAGTCGGTATTATGTCCCTGAGGTCCTTCGTCGGCGAATATGACGGTGTTCACCGCCCCGATGGCCCGGACCAACGGATCGGAGATCGTGACACATCGGGCCACGACTTCCTTGTAGGGATAGGTGACGTTGATGCCGCGATAGCCGCCGGCCCCCGCCTCGGCGAAGACGGTATCGAAATCCTCGCCAAGATCGCGGGGGATCAGCCGGTCATAGCTCACTTCGAGCCCGCATTGCCGGCCCGCTGTCCGGTGCAGCATGGGCGATTTCGACCGCGCGATGTTGTCGCCGATCAGGCCGAGACGCACTTTCTTTGTCATGACGCCCTCCCCAATCTGCGCTTCATCCGCGACCAGAGCGGGGTCTGGCTGACGAAGATCAGGATCACGCTGCTGAAGAGGATCAGCGACAGCGGGCTGGTCACCACGCCCTCGAAGAAGCGCGGCAGGCTTTCGCGCTCGGATATGATCGCCCGTCGCCAATTGTCGTCGAGAAGCCGCGACAGGATCACGCCGAGGATCACCGGCCCCAAGGGGTAGCCATAGTGCCGCATGAAATAGCCAAGCACGCCGAAGCCGAGCATCCAGTAGACGTCGGCGATGGAGTTGTTCACCGCATAGGCGCCGACGATGGAGAGAAGCAAGATCAGCGGGATCAGCACCGAGCGCGGCATCTCGACGATCTTGGTGAAGACGCGGATGCCCGTCAGGCCGAAGATCAGCATGAAGAAGTTCGCCATTACGAGCGCGCCGACGATGAACCAGAACATGTCGGGCTTGTCGATCATCAGCATCGGGCCGGGATTGAGCCCGTGGATGAAGAGCGCCCCGATCATGATCGCCGTCACCGCGTCGCCCGGAATGCCGAGCGTCATCATCGGGATGAAAGCGCCGCCGACGGCTGCGTTGTTGGCGGTCTCGGGCGCCACGAGGCCCTCGATCGCACCCTCGCCGAATGGCACTTCGGGCTGCTTGGTGATGCGCTTGGCGTGGTCATAGGCCATCAGAGCCGCGATGTCGCCGCCCGTGCCCGGCAATGCGCCGATGATGACGCCGATTGAGGAGGTTTGCAGCGACAGCGGTAGATGTTTGCGGATGGTGCTCCAGGACGGGACAATACGACCCACCTTCTGCTTGATCGCGGGCGTGTCGACGTGATGGAGCTGATTCAACGCTTCGGACACGCCGAACATACCGATCATGACGGCGATGAACGAGATGCCGGATTCCATTAGCTGGATGTCGAAGGTGAAGCGTTCCGTGAAGGTCAGAGGGTCGCGCCCGACTGCCCCGAGTGCGATGCCGAAGGCACCGGCGAAGATGCCCTTCACCAAGCTTCCGCCCGAAAGCGAGCCAACCAGCAGGATGCCGAGGACCGCCAGCATCATGTAGTCGCGCGGCTGGAAGCGCAGCGCGAAGTCGGAGACGAGAGGTGCGGCGCCTGCCAGCACCGCGATGCCGATGAAACCACCGAAGAACGACATCACGGTGGTGACGCCGATCGCAACCCCCGCTTCGCCTTTCTGAGCCATCGGATAGCCGTCCATCGCGGTCGCAATCGCCGATGGCGCGCCGGGAATGTTCAGCAGGATCGCCGTGCGCGACCCGCCATAAACGCCACCCATGAAAATGCCGATCATCAGCGAGATCGCCGGGTAGACGTCCCAGGAGAAGGTGAAGGAGATCAGGATCGACACGGCCATGGTGACCGAAAGGCCGGGGATCGCGCCGACATAGACCCCTGCAAGGGTTCCCAGGGCGACCAGCGCCAGGAGTTCGGGACTGGTCCAGACGGTGAGGAAAGCGAAAAGCGCGTCCATTATTCGGTCCCCCCGGAAAAGAGTGCCCGGAACCAAGCGAGCGTTTCACCCTCAGGCACGATGCCTGTGGGCATCAGCACGGTGAAGACGATCCGGAAGATCAGATAGATCAGCACAAGGCTGAAGAGACCGATGCCGATGCTGAAGGCCCAGGACCGATGGCTTAGCAGCTTGATGCTCGCGATCAGAAAGAGCGCCGAGGTCGGCAGAAAGCCAAGGGGCTTTAGGAACAGCGCATAGGCGATGAGGAACCCCATGACGATGACTACTTTCAGAGGCAGGATATCTCGGACGAAGGACGCCTCGGGGTCAGCGGAATGCCGCAATGTGCGGGTGAGGACGATGACGGACGTGATGACCATGGCAAGCGTAGTGGCCATCGGGATCGCGCCGGGCGCGCTCAGTGCCTCGAAACCGGAAATGCCGTAGGCGCTATAGAGAAGGAACAGGCTGGCACCGGCGACGAAGATGGCGAAGGCGGCCTCTCCGGGGCGGCGGGGTTGCTGATCTTGCATCGCGGGCTCCTGAGGTTGGGTGGGGCGCGAGCGCCTGACACGAAAGGCTGCGCCGCCCGGCTCGAGCAGGGAAACGGGCGGCGCGGTCAGGTAAATTGCCGTGAGTGGGGCAGTGTCTGGGCCACGACGGCCCCGAGACATTATTTGCGGGCGATGCCGAAGTCTTCCGGCGACGCTTTGGTCAGGCCTGCATCCTGCATCAGCCAAGCGGTCGTCTGCTGCCAGTTGCTCAGGAAGTCCTGCGCCTCAGCACCGGAAATGTTCATCATCGTAAAGCCGCGGCCATCCATAAGCTCAACGAAATCCGGCTGGGTCGCCGCTTCAGCGTAGGCGGCGGTCAGCTTGGCCACCACATCATCAGGTGTTCCGGCTTTGACGAAAACGCCGAAAAACGGACCCCAAGGCAGCAGGTCGTTGAACTCGGGGTTGGTCGATACGATTGTCGGCACGTCCGGCAAGGCCGCGGTCGGCTCGGTATCGAAGAGCGCGATCGGCTTCATTGTGCCGGCGCGGATACCTTCGATGGCGGCACCGAGAACGGCCGGCATCACGTCGATGGCGCCGCCCTGCAGCGCGGTCAGCGCCGGGCCGTCACCGTCGTAGGGAACGAAGGTTACGGGTAACTCGGTCGTGGACGACATCATCGCGGTCACGACCGAGGGCAGACCGCCCGGCCCGGTTGAGCCGAAACGAACCTCATCGGGGTTCTCGGCGATGTACGCCAGCAGTTCTGGGTAGGTGTTGAACGGCGCCTCGGGACCGGCCACGAGGATCGGCGTGCCGCGCGCAAGGATATTGATCGGCGTGAAGTCGGAGTAGTCCTTGTCGCCAAGCCCCATGACCTTGTAGAGGAGCGGGTTTTCCGCACCCATCAGAAGGGTGTAACCGTCGGCCTCGGCATCGGCCACGTAGTTCAGCGCGATCGCGCCGACGCCACCGGTCATGTTCTGCATGACGACCGTGCCACCCAGAACCTCTTCGGCATGCGGCGTCACGGCGCGCATCACCGTATCGGTGGAGCCGCCGGCCCCCCATTGTATGATGCCTTGGATTTCCTTTTCGGGGTATTCGGCCAACGCGGCGGTTGCGCTGAGGCCAAGCGCAATTACGGCGCCGAGAAACTTGCGAGACATGTCTGTCCTCCCTGAGTGTCAATCGCTCCCCCCCCGAAACCTCCATGGCTCGGCGGTGACTTTTCTAAAATGTACTGTCTGGTTAATTTGTCAATAAGAATGTACCATTTCGTTAATTTCGTGTTATCGAAGGACGAGACTCAAACGAGGTATTGCGATGGACTCGTCGGCAGAAAAGGGGCAAGGGCCTGCTTCGAAGAAACGAAAAAGCCAATGGAAACAGGATCCTGACGCGGTCAAGGCCGACATCCTTAGGGTCGCGACGGAGGAGTTCGCGACGAACGGCTTGTCTGGGGCACGGATCGACGAGATCGCCCGACGCACCCGCGCATCGAAACGGATGATCTATTATTATTTTGGCGACAAGGAGGGTTTGTACTGCAGCGTGCTCGAATCGGTCTATGGCACGCTGCGCGGGAACGAAGCGCGTTTGATGGTGGACGATCTGGAGCCTGTGGACGCGCTTCGCAAGCTGGTCGAACTGACTTTCGATGCTCATGCGAAGGCTCCGGATTTTGTGCGCCTCGTCATGATCGAGAACATCCACCACGCCGATTACCTGAAACAATCCAGGACCGTTCCGGCCTTGAACAAGGCCATCATCGACAAGCTTGAAGACGTGTGCGCGAAAGGTAAGGCACTTGGACTCTTCTATGAGGAAGCCGACCCGCTGGAGCTGCACTGGTTCATCTCGTCGTTCAGCTTTTACAACGTCTCGAACCGGGCGACGTTCTCGACCTCGTTTGGCAAGAAGCTCTTCTCTGCAAAAGGTCAGGCGCAGCTGAAGCGCCGGGCGGTCGACCTGATCCTCGGCTTGGTGGTCAAGAGCTATGTCCGCGAGGCGCAGAACTGAGATGGGCGTTGCCGACGGTCTGGCGAATCGCATGGACTGTGACCTGCTGGTCGTCGGCTCCGGCGCGGCTGGGCTCGCCGCTGCCGTCACCGCCGCCCATCACGGGCTACGTGTCGTCGTGGCCGAGAAGGACGCGCTGCTCGGCGGCACCACCGCCTGGTCGGGAGGCTGGATCTGGGCGCCGTGTAACCCCTTGGCCCGCCGCGCGGGGATTTCCGAGGATATCGACGCGCCGCGACGCTATCTCGCTGAGGTGTTGGGCAACGATTTCAATGCCGAGCGGGTGGAGGCGTTCCTGCACGCCGCGCCGCAGATGGTGACATTCTTCGAGGAACAGACCGCGCTCCGGTTCGAGTCCGGCACGCACATTCCGGACACCTACGGGCATCTCGATGGCGCGGGCAACGGAGGCCGTTCGGTGATCGCTGCACCCTATGACGGGCGCAAGCTCGGCGCCTCGCTGGCGTTGCTGAAGCCGCCCCTGCGAGAGACCTCGTTCATGGGGATGACGATCCAGGCTGGTGCGGATCTGCGGGCCTTCATGACGATGACACGCTCGCCGCGCGCCTTCGCCCATGTTGCACGGCGGTTCAGGCAACACCTGATCGACCTCGCTCTACACCGGCGCGGATTGCAGTTGCGCAACGGTAGTGCGCTTGTAGCGCGGCTGATGCGCTCGGCGCTCGATCTCGGTGTCGAACTGCGCGCGGGCGCGCCGGCTGAGGCGCTCCTGCATGATGGCGGCGCGGTCATCGGCGCCGTTCTGCGCACCGCAGAGGGAGCCATCGAGGTCGGTGCGAAGCAGGGCGTCGTTCTCGCCACCGGCGGATTCCCGCATGATCATGGACGACTCGCCGGCCTTGTGCCGGAAGCTACGCAACAGAAGACTCTCGCCACGCCCTCCGCCACCGGCGACGGCGCCCGTCTGGGGGAGGCGGCGGGCGGTTCGGTCGATGGTTCTCTGGCCGCACCTCTGGCCTATTGCCCCGTGTCGGTCGTGCCCTATTCCGACGGCAGTACCGGCCTATTTCCTCACATTATCGAACGCGGCAAGCCCGGCATCATTGGTGTCCTCAGAGAAGGGCGCCGGTTCTGCAACGAGGGCGAAGGCTATCATGACTACGTAAGCGCCATGTTGGCCGCCGTGCCGAAAGGGCAGGAGGTCGCGTCCTGGCTGATCTGCAGTCGCAGCTTCCAGCGTCGCTACGGTCTCGGCATCGCGCGGCCGCGACCACTTCCGGTAGGCCCTTGGATCCGGTCGGGATACATCAAGACCGGCCGCACCGTGCCCGAGCTTGCCGCCGCATGCGGGATTGACCGGGCAGGTCTCGAGCGCACGCTGGAGGAGTACAACCGCCATGCCGTCCGAGGTGAAGACCCGGCTTTCGGCCGTGGCACGACCCCCTATCACCGCCTTCAGGGCGATCCGTCCCACCAGCCCAATCCCTGTGTCGCGCCGATCACCGGCGGCCCGTTCTATGCCGTCAAGGTCGTGCCCGGCAGTTTCGGAACCTTCGCGGGCTTGAGGACCGATGGCCATGCGCGGGTCATTACGGCGGCCGGAGAGCCCATTCCCGGCCTATATGCCGCAGGGGCCGACATGGCCAGCGTCATGGGCGGGCATTACCCGGCGGGCGGCATTAACCTCGGCCCAGCACTGACCTTCGGCCATATCGCCGGGCTCCACGCAGCAGGAAGGCCTATCGAATGACCCGCCCGCTCTCCCTTGCCCATCTGACGGTGATCGACCTCGCCCCGCCTCGGATGATCGAGGTAGCGGCGCGGATCGGCTACGCCTCGGTTGGGCTGCGCCTGATTAGAGTGACCGACACCACGCCGGGCTACCCGCTGATGGACGATCCTACGCTCATGCGCGAGACGATGGCGGCGCTGCGCGACACCGGCATCGGGGTGATGGACATCGAGTTCGTCCGCCTCACGCCGGAGTTTAAGCCTGCGGCGCTTGAACCCTTTTTGGAGGTGGGCGCGGAACTCGGCGCCAAGCACATCGTCACCGCGCCATATGATCCGGACCTCTCGCGGCTGACCCGGAACCTCGCCGCGTTCGCGGAATTGTCGGACACATACGGTCTCGACCCGGCTCTGGAGTTCTTTCCGTGGACCAACGTGCCTGACCTTCGGTCCGCCGTACAGGTGGTGAGTGCAACGGACAATCCGCGGATCGGCGTGCTGCTCGATACCCTGCACTTCGACCGTTCTGAAAGTATGCTCGATGATATCGACACTGTGGATCGGCACAAATTGCCACTTGTCCATCTCTGCGATGCCCCGGTCCAGCCATCCTACACCACAGACGAACTGCTGCACGCGGCACGGTCCGAACGGCTGCCGCCTGGGAAGGGGCGCATCGATCTACACAGCATCCTTGATCGGATGTCCGCGGATATTCCGTTGGCGCTGGAAATCCCGATGGATCGCCTTCGGATCAGCGAGGGAAGTGAAGCCGTGGCGAAGCTCGCTTTCAACGAAGCCCGCCATTTTCTATCGGGCCGGGCAAAATAGGCGGGATTGGACGCTCCTCCGACCACGATCGCGTTTAACGCAATGATCGGAAACAAGCATTGACAAACGTGTTCATCACTACCTTGCCGATCTATCTTGTGATGGGGCTGGGGTTCGCCTGCGTCAATACCGGCTACATCGCCAGCGACAGCGTCCGCGCAATCAGCGGTTTCAAGGTAAAGATCGGTTTGCCTGCGTTGATCTTCGGCTCGGTTGTGTCGCCTAGGTGTTTGATCCCAGGGTTTGATGGTGCGATCCCTTCTTTGGAATGGAAGGAAGCACTATGGGACAAGTTCGCAAACATAGAGGGTGCACGTGAGTGTCGGCTCTACGACAAAACGAGCGTGCAGCGCGCCAGATTCGATCTGATCGTCACCTTTTTTTCGCATGACTTGTGCGTAAATAGAAGGCAGCGATCGGCTGAACCAAGGCCTTTTTGACCGATGCCACACGACCTTTCAAGTGGGGCGAAGAGTCAGAACCGGCAATTCGGCGTGAGGCGCCAAACGTCCGCTCCGTCCCGCAGAGCTGCCACCCCCTCACCCCTTCACCCCGAAGGCAGCGTCCATCATCGCGCGGGTCTCGGCGTCGAAGAGGTCCGCGACATCCCGCACCGCGAGATAGGTCTGCCGCGCCTCGTCGGACTGGACGACACCGTAATCCGCCATCACCTCCTGCATGTTGCGCGCTTGCCGGTCGATCTCGCCCATCCGCATCCGGGCATAGGTCGCGAGGATGTGGTTGATGCGCGCCTGGTAGCCCTTGCCCATCGCGCGGAAGAGCTTCGCCACGCTCGCGTCGAGCCTCAGCGTGACCTTCACCTTCTCCTCCTCGCAGTCGATGTCCTCCTCGACCGTCGCCCAGGCCTCGGGGACCAGCGCCTGCACCCGCCACCAGAGCTTCATGTCGTCGTCGAAGCCCTGAAGATGGCGGGCAAGCCGGGCGCGGGCCATCCGGGCGGAGCGGGTCTGGGTGAAGCGGGCGGGCGGTGCGGGGCGGTTGGTCATCGGCGGGCTCCTCTGCGGATGGCTGAATCCTCGCCGATCGGGGTAAACCGCGCCCGAACGCGCAGTGCGGCTCTGCCATACGTTTTGCCGACGCGTTGCCGACGTCCCGCCGCCTTGCGAATCCGTGTCGCAGGGCTTATATCCGGGTGCGAGAGGTTGGCGCGGGCGAGCGCCTCGCCAACCCGGTCAGGTCCGGAAGGAAGCAGCCGTAACGAGCCCCGCTTGGGTCGTTGTCCAGCCTCTCACCCTCGACCCCCGAGCCGCGAAGGAGAAGAACATGGCAGAGCTTGTTTTCCTCCGGGCCGGGGCCGTCTGAGAGTTCAGGTCTGCCCCGCCCATCCCGACATCACCCGCTCGCGGCGCTGACCGCCGGGCAATGTTATCGGTTTGACAAGAGGGCAGAAACTTGACCCCGAACCATGTTACGCTCGGCGATCTCGGATGGTCGTCGGACTTCCTGCGCCAGCTCGACGAGGACGAGCTCGTCCGCTTCACGCCCGCCCGCGTGAGCGGTGTTCACCGCGACCGCGTTTCCATTCTGAGCGAAAAGGGGACCGCGCAGATCGCGCTGCCCGGCGCTCTTTCGGCCGGCGACATCGCGGTCGGCGACTGGGTTCTCATGGACCCCGAAACCGAGCGGCTGGAGCGGCTCCTCGACCGCAAGTCGCGCATCTTCCGCCGAGCCGCGGGCGACCCCTCGCGCGAACAGCTTATCGTCGCCAATGTCGATGCGGTGTTCATAACCACTTCTTGCACCGAGGAATTCAACGAAGCACGGCTGGAGCGCTACCTCGCGCTCGCCCATGCGGGGGGCATTCCGCCCGTTTTCGTCCTGACGAAAATCGACCATGCCGACGACCCGGACAGCTTTCTCGACCGACTGCGCGCCATCGGGCCGGCGGTGCCGGCGGTCGCGCTGAACGCCAAGGCACCCGGCGCGGCGGAGGCGCTTCGCCCGTGGTGCGGCCCGGGCCAGACGGTCGCCTTTCTCGGCATGTCGGGTGTGGGCAAGTCGACGCTCGCCTCCGCGCTCACGGGACTCGACCTCGAGACCGGCGCGGTGCGCGAGGACGACATGAGGGGACGCCACACGACGACCGCGCGTGAGATGCACGCGATTTCGGGCGGTGGCTGGCTGATTGACACGCCGGGGATGCGGGAGCTTCGGCTGACCGACATGGCCGAGGGGATCGACGAGACCTTTTCCGAGATTGCCGAGCTCGCCTCCGACTGCCGCTTCGCCGACTGCACGCACGGGCCGGAGCCGGACTGCGCCGTGCAGGCGGCGATTGGGGAGGGGCGCATCGATGCCGCGCGTCTGGAACGCTGGAAGAAGCTCAGGGCAGAGGACGCGCTGCACACGGCGTCGCAGGCCGAGCTGCGGCGCCGGGCGAAGGCGACCGGACGGCTCCACAAGTCGGCCAAGAAGGCGAAGGACGCGCGACGCGGGCGCTGAGGCGCGGAGCGTCTTCCCCGCATCCACCGCCTGTGGCCTGCGGGCTTGAATTCGCTGCCCGGGGGGCGTATGTCGCATCCGTTGCAGCACGAGGCGAAGCGAGACTGAGATGGCCACAAATCCCCTGCAGTTCCTCCAGCAGGTCCGTTCCGAGACCGCGAAGGTCCACTGGCCGAACCGCAAGGAAGTGGTCACGACCACGATCATGGTCTTCATCATGGCGGCTCTGACTTCGGTCTTCTTTTTCCTTGTCGACATGGTGATCCGGTTCGGGCTGACGACAATCATCGGCGTGGCGGGCTGATCCACCCACCTGAGTCCGGCCGTTCGGCCTTGTAATTGTGGTCAAAGCTTTGTAACTGGAGCGCACTTTCCCGGCACCGGCGCGCAACGATTCGGTATGCGCGCTGTTTTTTGTTCGGGAGAGCTTGGGGCAACCCATTGGAAATGCGAAATAATCCGGCGGAACGGCGCCGGTCGAACGAGGTCGGAGGCAGATGGCGAAGCGGTGGTATTCGGTGAGCGTTCTCTCGAACTTCGAGAAGAAAGTTGCCGAGCAGATCAAGCATGCCGTGGCCGAGAAGGGTCTCGATGACGAGATCGACGAGGTTCTCGTGCCGACCGAAGAGGTTCTCGAGATCCGTCGCGGCAAGAAGGTGACGTCCGAGCGCCGTTTCATGCCGGGCTACGTGCTCGTGCACATGGACATGACGGACCGGGGCTATCACCTGATCAACTCGATCAACCGCGTGACGGGTTTTCTCGGCCCGCAGGGCAAGCCAATGCCTATGCGCGACGACGAGGTGAACCAGATCCTGAACCGCGTCGAGGAAGGCGAGGCCGCACCGCGCAATCTGATCCGCTTCGAGGTGGGCGAGCAGGTGAAGGTGACCGACGGGCCGTTCGACGGGTTCTCGGGCATGGTCGAGGAAGTGGATGAAGATTCGAGCCGCTTGAAGGTGACGGTCTCGATCTTTGGCCGGCCGACGCCGGTCGAGTTGGAATTCACGCAGGTGCAGAAAGTAGCCTGACGTGTGAGCCGTGGGAGGCGACCCCGGATCTGATCCGGGGGGACCGGACCACTAAACTGCGCCCTTCAGGTGCAAGTGACAAAGGAGAGGCCAGATGGCCAAGAAAGTAATTGGCAGCCTCAAGCTGCAAATCAAGGCGGGGCAGGCCAATCCCTCGCCCCCCGTTGGTCCGGCGCTGGGGCAGCGCGGTATCAACATCATGGAATTCTGCAAGGCCTTCAACGCGAAAACCCAGGAGATGGAGCAGGGCGCCCCGGTGCCCGTCGTCATCACCTACTATGCCGACAAGTCCTTCAGCTTCGAGACCAAGACGCCGCCCGCGTCCTTCTACCTGAAGAAGGCCGCCGGCCTGAAGCCGGTGGGCAAGCGCAACCGTCCGAAAGGTTCGGAAAAGCCGGGTCGTGAGACGGCGGGCTACGTGACCGTGGCGCAGGTGCGCCAGATCGCCGAAGCCAAGATGCCGGACCTGTCAGCGAACGACGTCGAGGCCGCGATGCAGATCATCCTCGGCTCCGCCCGTTCGATCGGCATTGAGGTGAAGGGGTAGTCATGGCCAAGCTCGGTAAACGCACAGCCGCGGCGAAGGCCGCATTCGAAGGTAAGTCTAACCTCTCGGTCGAGGACGCCGTCAAGCTGATCAAGGGATCGGCAACCGCCAAGTTCGACGAGACGGTGGAAATCGCGATGAATCTCGGTGTCGATCCGCGCCATGCCGACCAGATGGTCCGCGGCGTCGTGACGCTGCCGAACGGCACCGGCAAGACAGTGCGCGTGGCGGTCTTCGCCCGCGGCGCAAAGGCTGATGAGGCCAAGGAAGCCGGGGCCGATATCGTCGGCGCCGAGGACCTGATGGAGATCGTCCAGACCGGCAAGATCGAGTTCGACCGCTGCATCGCGACGCCTGACATGATGCCGATCGTCGGCCGTCTGGGCAAGATTCTCGGGCCGCGGAACCTGATGCCGAACCCCAAGGTCGGCACGGTGACGATGGACGTCACCGACGCGGTCAAGGCTGCGAAGGGCGGAGAGGTCCAGTTCAGGGCCGAGAAGGCCGGCGTGATCCACGCGGGTATCGGCAAGGTATCGTTCGATGAGGCGAAGCTTGCGGAAAATGTCCGCGCCTTCATCGACGCAGTTTCGAAGGCCAGGCCGACGGGCGCCAAGGGCACCTACATGAAGAAGGTGTCGCTGTCGTCCACGATGGGGCCGGGCGTCAGCGTCGATCTCGCCTCGGCTAACGCGCACTGACAACGCAAGGTGGGCCTGAGCCCGCATTGCGGAAACAGAATTTTCCGGGCGCATGTCCGGGAAATGGCGGGGCGGAGACGCCCCGTCCTGTCCGAGACGGAGGGTTGGGAGAGATCCCTGTAATTCCTTCCTGAGATGGGGAACGAGACTGGAGTTTCCGGGGTCCGACCTCGGGCGATCCTGGCCTCGGGACCATCACGGACCCGAACGCCCCCGAGACGATCCGGGGGCAGAAGTGAGCCGGGGGGAAACCCCCATACTTGGAGTGAAACTGTGGATAGAGCCCAGAAAGAGAAAGTGGTCGAGGAACTCGGCCAGATCTTCGAAAGCTCTGGCGTCGTGGTGGTTGCCCACTACGAAGGCATGACAGTTGCTCAGATGCAGGACCTGCGCGCGGAAATGCGTTCCGCAGGCGGGTCCGTCCGCGTCGCCAAGAACAGGCTCGCCAAGATCGCCCTTGAGGGAAAGCCCTGCGCAAGCATCGGCAATCTTCTGACGGGCATGACCGTTCTCGCCTATTCCGAAGATCCTGTGGCTGCGGCCAAGGTCGCGGACAAATACGCCAAGGCCAACGAGAAATTCGTGGTCCTCGGCGGTGCCATGGGCGAGACAGTCTTGGACCAGGCCGGTGTCAAAGCCGTGGCCGCCCTGCCGTCGCGTGAGGAGCTCATCGCTTCCATCGCGGGCTGCATCGGCGCCCCCGCTTCGAACATCGCCGGGGCCATTGGCGCACCTGCTTCGAACATCGCGGGCATTCTTTCCACTCTGGAAGAGCGGGAAGCCGCGTGAGCAACTTCGTACCTTCGTGGGGTGAAACCCGTCGTTGGAACACATACCTAGGAACGGAACAGAGAAATGGCTGATCTGAAGAAACTCGCCGAAGAGATCGTGAACCTCACGCTGCTCGAGGCCCAAGAACTGAAAACCATCCTGAAGGACGAATACGGCATCGAGCCCGCCGCCGGCGGCGCGGTGATGATGGCCGGTCCGGCTGCTGGCGGCGAAGCTGCCGCGGCCGAGGAAAAGACCGAATTCGACGTTGTTCTCGTCGAGGCGGGCGCCCAGAAGATCAACGTGATCAAGGAAGTGCGCGCGATCACCGGTCTCGGCCTGAAGGAAGCCAAGGATCTCGTGGAAGCCGGTGGCAAGGTGAAGGAAGCCGCGCCGAAGGCCGAAGCCGAAGAGATCAAGAAGAAGCTCGAAGAGGCTGGCGCCAAGGTCGAGCTCAAGTAATCGGGCGGAGTGCTTCGGCGCTCCCACCCCTGAAGATGGCTGGGCCGGGGTCGATCCCGGGCCCAGCCGAACCTGTCTTGGAAGGGGCATCCGGGCCCCCGGCGGCCAAGGTGCCCCTTCCAAGGCGCGGTTGACGGTTCGGGAGCCTCCCGGTGGGACGGGAGGCATGAATTGAACCGACCCCCTTCATTCGCATGCGGCGCGTGCCGGGCCCCGACGGCACGCCCCCGCGAGACGAAAGGTGACGACGAGCATGGCGCAAACGTACGTTGGCCAGAAGCGTATCCGCAGATACTTCGGCAAAATCCGTGAAGTCCTCGAGATGCCGAACCTCATCGAGGTTCAGAAATCCTCATACGACCTGTTCCTGAAGTCCGGCGACGGCGACAAACCCGCCGACGGAGATGGTATTCAGGGCGTTTTCCAGTCGGTCTTCCCGATCAAGGACTTCAACGAGAACGCAATCCTCGAATTCGTGAAGTACGAACTCGAGAAGCCGAAATACGATGTCGAGGAGTGCCAGAGCCGCGACATGACATACGCCGCTCCTCTGAAGGTGACGCTGCGTCTCATCGTGTTCGATGTCGACGAGGATACCGGCGCGAAGTCCGTCAAGGACATCAAGGAGCAGGACGTCTACATGGGCGACATGCCCCTGATGACACCCAACGGCACCTTCATCGTGAATGGCACCGAGCGGGTGATCGTCAGCCAGATGCACCGCTCGCCCGGCGTGTTCTTCGACCATGACAAGGGCAAGACGCATGCTTCGGGCAAGCTTCTGTTCGCCTGCCGCATCATTCCCTATCGCGGCTCCTGGCTCGACTTTGAGTTCGACGCGAAGGACACAGTCTTCTCGCGTATCGACCGCCGCCGGAAGCTGCCGGTGACGACGCTGCTCTATGCGCTCGGCCTCGATCAGGAAGGCATCATGGATGCCTACTACAACACGGTCGACTTCAAGCTGAAGAAGAACAAGGGCTGGGTGACCAAGTTCTTCGCCGAGCGCGTGCGCGGCACGCGGCCAAGCTATGACCTCGTCGACGCCAAGTCGGGCGAGGTGATCTGCAAGGCGGGCGACAAGGTCACGCCGCGGATGGTCAAGAAGTGGCTCGACGAAGGCGAAGTCACCGAGCTTCTGCTGCCGTTCGACCATGTCGCCGGCCGCTTCGTCGCCAAGGACATCATCAACGAGGAAACCGGCGCGATCTATGTCGAGGCGGGCGACGAACTGACGCTCGACTACGACAAGGACGGGGAACTGACCGGCGGCACCGTGAAGATGCTGATGGACAACGGGATCACCGGGATCCCGGTTCTGGACATCGACAACGTCAATGTCGGCCCCTACATCCGCAACACAATGGCGGCGGACAAGAACTGGAGCCGCGACACGGCGCTCATGGACATCTACCGCGTCATGCGCCCGGGCGAGCCGCCCACCGTCGAGGCCGCCTCGGCGCTCTTCGATACGCTCTTCTTCGACAAGGAGCGCTATGATCTCTCGGCCGTCGGCCGGGTGAAGATGAACATGCGGCTTGACCTCGATAAGCCGGACACCCAGCGGACGCTCGACCGCGAGGACATCATCGCCTGCATCAAGGCGCTGGTGGAACTGCGCGACGGCAAGGGCGAGATCGACGACATCGACCACCTTGGCAACCGCCGTGTGCGCTCGGTGGGCGAGCTGATGGAAAACCAGTACCGCGTTGGCCTGCTCCGCATGGAGCGCGCCATCAAGGAACGCATGTCCTCGGTCGAGATCGACACGGTGATGCCGCAGGACCTGATCAACGCCAAGCCGGCGGCGGCCGCGGTGCGCGAGTTCTTCGGCTCCTCGCAGCTCAGCCAGTTCATGGACCAGACCAACCCGCTCTCCGAGGTGACGCACAAGCGCCGCCTCTCGGCGCTCGGGCCGGGCGGTCTCACGCGCGAACGCGCGGGTTTCGAGGTTCGCGACGTGCACCCGACTCATTATGGCCGGATGTGCCCGATCGAGACGCCGGAAGGCCCGAACATCGGTCTCATCAACTCGCTCGCGACCTTCGCGCGCGTCAACAAGTACGGCTTCATCGAGACGCCCTATCGCCGCGTGAAGGAAGGCCAGGTCACTGATGACGTGGTCTACATGTCCGCGACCGAAGAGATGCGCCACACGGTCGCCCAGGCGAACGCGCAGCTCGACGAAAAGGGCAAGTTCAAGAACGATCTCGTCTCGACCCGTCAGTCGGGCGAATTCATGCTGAACCCGCCTGACGTCGTGGACCTGATCGATGTGAGCCCGAAGCAGCTTGTCTCGGTCGCGGCCTCGCTCATCCCGTTCCTCGAGAACGACGACGCGAACCGTGCCCTGATGGGTTCGAACATGCAGCGTCAGGCCGTGCCGCTTCTGCAGGCGGACGCGCCTTACGTCGGCACCGGCATCGAAACCATCGTGGCGCGCGATTCCGGCGCGGCAATCATGGCCAAGCGCGGCGGCGTCATCGACCAGGTTGACGCGACCCGGATCGTCGTTCGTGCGACCGAGGAACTGGAGCTCGGCGACGCCGGCGTCGACATCTACCGTCTGCGCAAGTTCCAGCGCTCGAACCAGAACACCTGCATCAACCAGCGCCCGCTGGTGAAGGTGGGTGACAAGGTCACCAAGGGCGAGGTCATCGCCGACGGACCCTCGACCGACATGGGGGAACTGGCGCTCGGGAAGAACGTCATCGTCGCCTTCATGCCGTGGAACGGCTACAACTACGAGGACTCCATCCTGATCTCCGAGCGCATCGTCCGCGACGACGTCTTCACCTCGATCCATATCGAGGAATACGAGGTCGCCGCCCGCGACACCAAGCTCGGACCCGAGGAGATCACCCGCGACATCCCGAACGTCGGCGAGGAAGCGCTCCGCAACCTTGACGAGGCGGGCATCGTCTATATCGGCGCCGAAGTGGGGCCGGGCGACATTCTCGTCGGTAAGATCACGCCCAAGGGCGAAAGCCCGATGACGCCGGAAGAGAAGCTTCTGCGCGCCATCTTCGGCGAGAAGGCGTCCGACGTGCGCGACACTTCGCTCCGGCTGCCGCCGGGCGACTTCGGCACGGTCGTGGAAGTGCGGGTCTTCAACCGCCACGGCGTCGACAAGGACGAACGCGCGCTCCAGATCGAGCGTGAGGAAGTCGAGCGTCTGGCGCGTGACCGCGACGACGAACAGGCGATCCTCGAGCGCAACATCTACGCGCGCCTGAAGTCCATGATCCTCGGCAAAACCGCGGTGAAGGGGCCGAAGGGCATCAAGCCGAACGCCAAGATCGACGAGGAACTTCTGGAAAGCCTGAGCCGCGGCCAGTGGTGGCAGCTCGCGCTTGGCGACGAGAAGGACGCCCAGAACGTCGAGGCGCTGAACGCCCAGTTCGAAGCGCAGAAGCGTGCGCTCGAGCATAGGTTCGAGGACAAGGTCGAGAAGGTCCGCCGCGGCGACGATCTCCCTCCGGGCGTGATGAAGATGGTCAAGGTCTTCGTCGCGGTGAAGCGTAAGCTTCAGCCGGGCGACAAGATGGCCGGACGTCACGGCAACAAGGGCGTCGTGTCGAAAGTCGTGCCGATGGAGGATATGCCGTTCCTAGGTGACGGCACTCCCGTTGACATGGTGCTGAACCCCTTGGGTGTGCCATCGCGGATGAATGTCGGCCAGATCCTCGAGACGCACATGGGCTGGGCCGCGCGCGGTCTCGGCCTCCGGATCGACGATGCGCTTCAGGATTACCGCCGCACGGGCGACCTGACGCCGGTTCGCGACGCGCTCAAGCACGGCTACGGCGACGAGGTCTACGACGAAGCCTTCGCCAAGATGGACGAGGATACGCTGGTCGAACGTGCGGGAGTCGTGAAGAGCGGCGTGCCGATCGCGACGCCGGTCTTCGACGGTGCGAAAGAGGCCGACGTCAACGACGCACTGCTGCGTGCAGGCTTCGATCAGTCGGGTCAATCGTCGCTGTACGACGGCCGCACGGGCGAGCAGTTCGCGCGTCCGGTCACCGTCGGCGTCAAGTACCTCCTGAAGCTGCACCACCTCGTGGACGACAAGATCCACGCGCGTTCGACCGGGCCTTACAGCCTCGTTACGCAGCAGCCCCTGGGCGGCAAGGCTCAGTTCGGCGGCCAGCGTTTCGGGGAAATGGAGGTCTGGGCGCTCGAAGCCTACGGCGCGGCCTACACCCTGCAAGAGATGCTGACCGTCAAGTCCGACGACGTGGCGGGCCGGACGAAGGTCTACGAAAGCATCGTCAAGGGCGAGGACAATTTCGAGGCCGGCGTACCGGAATCGTTCAACGTTCTCGTCAAGGAAGTGCGGGGCCTCGGCCTCAACATGGAACTCCTGGATGCGGAGGAAGAGTGAGGGCGGCCACCGCCCCACTTTCCCATCCCCTGATCTGAAGGACGCAAAATGAACCAGGAACTCACGAACAACCCGTTCAACCCGCTGGCCGCGCCGAAGCAGTTCGACGAGATCAAGATCTCGCTCGCCTCGCCCGAGCGCATCCTGTCGTGGTCTTACGGGGAGATCAAAAAGCCCGAGACGATCAACTACCGGACGTTCAAGCCGGAGCGGGACGGTCTGTTCTGCGCCCGTATCTTTGGGCCGATCAAGGACTACGAATGCCTTTGCGGCAAGTACAAGCGCATGAAGTATCGCGGCGTCGTCTGCGAGAAGTGCGGTGTCGAGGTGACGCTCCAGAAGGTGCGGCGCGAGCGGATGGGCCATATCGAGCTCGCCGCCCCGGTCGCGCATATCTGGTTCCTGAAGTCGCTCCCCTCGCGCATCGGCCTCATGCTCGATATGACGCTGCGCGACCTTGAGCGCATTCTCTACTTCGAGAACTACGTCGTGATCGAGCCGGGCCTGACCGACCTGTCCTACGGCCAGCTTTTGACCGAGGAAGAGTACCTCGACGCGCAGGACCAGTACGGCGCCGACGCATTCACCGCCAATATCGGCGCCGAGGCGATCCGCGAGATGCTGTCGGCGATCGACCTCGAAGCGACAGCTGAGCAACTTCGCGAGGAGCTGAAGGAAGCCACGGGCGAACTGAAGCCGAAGAAGATCATCAAGCGGCTGAAGATCGTCGAGAACTTCATCGAATCCGGCAACCGTCCGGAATGGATGGTCCTGACGGTGATCCCGGTCATCCCGCCGGAGCTGCGTCCGCTGGTTCCGCTCGATGGCGGCCGGTTCGCGACCTCGGACCTCAACGACCTCTATCGCCGGGTCATCAACCGGAACAACCGCCTGAAGCGGCTGATCGAGCTTCGCGCGCCCGACATCATCGTCCGCAACGAAAAGCGGATGCTGCAGGAATCCGTCGACGCGCTCTTCGACAACGGCCGCCGCGGCCGCGTCATCACCGGGGCCAACAAGCGCCCGCTGAAGTCGCTGAGCGACATGCTGAAGGGCAAGCAGGGCCGGTTCCGCCAGAACCTCCTCGGCAAGCGCGTGGATTTCTCGGGCCGTTCGGTCATCGTGACCGGCCCGGAACTGAAGCTCCATCAGTGCGGCCTGCCGAAGAAGATGGCGCTCGAACTCTTCAAGCCGTTCATCTATTCGCGGCTCGAGGCGAAGGGTCTCAGCTCGACCGTCAAGCAGGCGAAGAAGCTCGTCGAGAAGGAGCGTCCGGAGGTCTGGGACATCCTCGACGAGGTGATCCGCGAGCACCCGGTTCTCCTGAACCGGGCGCCGACGCTGCACCGTCTCGGGATCCAGGCGTTCGAGCCGGTGCTGATCGAGGGCAAGGCGATCCAGCTTCACCCGCTGGTCTGCGCCGCCTTCAACGCCGACTTCGATGGCGACCAGATGGCCGTGCACGTGCCGCTTTCGCTGGAAGCCCAGCTCGAAGCGCGCGTGCTGATGATGTCGACGAACAACGTCCTAAGCCCGGCCAACGGCTCGCCGATCATCGTGCCGTCGCAGGACATGGTCCTCGGCCTTTACTACGTCTCGATGATGCGCGAGGGGATGAAGGGCGAAGGCATGGTCTTCGCCGATCCCGACGAGGTGCAGCACGCCCTCGACGCGGGCGAGGTGAACCTGCACGCCAAGATCACCGCGCGGGTCAAGCAGATCGACGAAGAAGGCAACGAGGTCTGGAAGCGCTACGAGACGACGCCGGGCCGGGTGCGGCTGGGCGTGCTTCTGCCCATGAACGCCAAGGCGCCATTCGAGCTCGTCAACCGGCTCCTGCGGAAGAAGGACGTCCAAAACGTCATCGACACAGTCTACCGCTACTGCGGCCAGAAGGAGTCGGTCATCTTCTGTGACCAGATCATGGGGCTTGGCTTCCGCGAGGCCTTCAAGGCCGGCATCTCGTTCGGCAAGGACGACATGGTGATCCCCGAGAAGAAGTGGGACATCGTGAACGAGGTCCGCGACCAGGTGAAGGAGTTCGAACAGCAGTACATGGACGGCCTGATCACCCAGGGCGAGAAGTACAACAAGGTCGTCGATGCCTGGTCGAAGTGCTCGGACGCCGTCGCGCAGGCGATGATGGGCGAAATCTCGGCTGTGCGCAAAGACGATGCCGGGGCTGAGAAGGAACCGAACTCCGTCTACATGATGTCGCATTCCGGTGCGCGGGGTTCGCCTGCTCAGATGAAGCAGCTGGGCGGCATGCGCGGCCTCATGGCCAAGCCGTCGGGCGAGATCATCGAGACGCCGATCATCTCGAACTTCAAGGAAGGCCTCACCGTGCTCGAGTACTTCAACTCGACCCACGGCGCCCGCAAGGGCCTGGCCGACACCGCGCTCAAGACGGCGAACTCGGGCTATCTCACCCGCCGCCTCGTCGACGTTGCGCAGGACTGCATCGTCCGCATGCCGGATTGCGGCACGGATCACGCCATCACGGCGTCAGCCGCCGTCAATGACGGCGAGGTCGTCGCGCCGCTCAGTGAGCGCATCCTGGGCCGCGTCGCGGCCGAGGACGTCCTGAGGCCGGGCTCGGACGAGATCATCGTCCGCCAGAACGAGCTCATTGACGAGCGCAAGGCGGATGCGGTCGAAGTCGCCGGTGTCGCCGCGGTCCGGATCCGCTCGGCCTTGACGTGTGAGGCCGAGGAGGGCGTCTGCGCCATGTGCTACGGCCGCGACCTTGCGCGCGGCACGCTCGTCAACATTGGCGAGGCGGTGGGCATCATCGCCGCCCAGTCGATTGGCGAGCCGGGCACCCAGCTGACGATGCGGACCTTCCACATCGGCGGCATCGCGCAGGGTGGCCAGCAGTCGTTCCTCGAAGCCTCGCAAGAGGGCAAGCTCGAGTTCCGCAACCCGATGCTCCTTGAAAACGCCTCGGGCGAGCAGATCGTGACGGGCCGGAACATGCAGATCGCCATCATCGACGAAAACGGCCAGGAACGGGCGAGCCACAAGCTGAGCTACGGCGCCAAGGTCCACGTCAAGGACGGCCAGAAGATCAAGCGCGGCGCCAAGCTGTTCGAATGGGACCCGTACACTCTGCCGATCATCGCCGAGAAGGCGGGTGTTGCGAAGTTCGTCGACCTCATCTCGGGGATCTCGATCCGCGACGATACCGACGAGGCGACGGGCATGACCCAGAAGATCGTGACCGATTGGCGCACCGCGCCCAAAGGCAGCGATCTGAAGCCCGAGATCATCGTGATGGATCCGGCGAGTGGCGAGCCTGTGCGCAACGATCAGGGCAACCCGGTCAGCTATCCCATGTCGGTCGACGCGATCCTGTCGGTCGAGGACGGTCAGGAGATCAAGGCCGGTGACGTCGTGGCGCGTATCCCGCGCGAAGGCGCCAAGACCAAGGACATCACCGGGGGTCTTCCCCGCGTGGCGGAGCTGTTCGAGGCCCGTCGTCCGAAGGATCACGCCATCATCGCCGAGATCGAGGGCTATGTCCGCTTCGGCAAGGACTACAAGAACAAGCGTCGGATCTCGATCGAGCCGATCGACGAGACCTTGCAGCCGGTCGAATACATGGTGCCGAAGGGCAAACACATTCCGGTCCAGGAAGGTGATCACGTCCAGAAGGGCGACTACATCATGGACGGCAACCCGGCGCCGCACGACATCCTGCGCATCATGGGGATCGAGGCCTTGGCCGACTACCTCATCGACGAGGTGCAGGACGTCTACAGGCTGCAGGGCGTGAAGATCAACGACAAGCATATCGAGGTGATCGTTCGCCAGATGCTTCAGAAGATCGAAATCCTCGACAGCGGGGACACGACGCTTCTGAAGGGCGAGCATATCGACAAGGCCGAGTTCGACGAAGAGAACGACAAGGTCACCCAGCGCGGCGGCAGTCCCGCCACGGGCGAACCTGTGCTGCTCGGCATCACCAAGGCGTCGTTGCAGACCCGGTCGTTCATTTCGGCGGCCTCCTTCCAGGAGACGACTCGCGTCCTGACCGAGGCATCGGTTCAGGGCAAGCGCGACCGTCTCGTCGGCCTAAAGGAGAATGTCATCGTCGGCCGCCTGATTCCCGCCGGAACCGGCGGGGCAACGATGCGCGTGCGCAAGATCGCCCACGACCGCGATCAAAAGGTGATCGAGCAGCGCCGCGCCGAGGCCGAGGCCGCGGCAGCGCTGACCGCGCCTACGGAAGAGGTGCTGGACGACGTCATCGACATTGAAGCCGATAGCGGCCTGGTAGAGACCTACGAAAGCCGCGAGTGACACGCGCGGCCCAGCGCCAAGGCACAAGCACAAGACCCTCCGGCCCGTGCCGGGGGGTCTTTTCGTCTCCGCTCGATTGACATCGGCGGGGCGCGTTCGCAGTCTGGCCGCGCGCCGGGGCAGGGCGCGGGCATCGGTCTGAAAGGGCGGTCGTGAAGATTCGGGTTCTTGGGGTCTGCCGCTTCTCGCTGCTGGTGACCGACGGTTTCCAAACGATGCCCGCCGTGCTTGCCGACCGCCGCGCGACGCTATTCGATCCGGCCCGGCTCGCAGTGCGGTTCCACTGGTTCGAACATGTTCTGCTGCCCTCCGTCCGGGCGCAGTCCGACCCCGATTTCACGCTCCTCGTCGTCACGAGCGACGACCTTCCAGAACCCTTCCTCGCCCGCCTCTGCGACCTGATCGCGCCCGTCCCGCAATTGGAGCTTGTTCAGGCACCGCCGCTTCCGCATGGCGTGGCCTGCAGCTCGGCGCTTCGCGCCCGGATGGACCCCGAGGCCGATGTCGTTGCCGAATTCCGGCTCGACGACGACGACGCGGTCGCTTTCGATTATGTTCGACGCGTCCGGTCCGACTTTCGCGAATACCTCGCGCCGCTCTACGAGAAACGCGCCCTCGTGGCGCTGGATCATTGCAAGGGCTTCGTTCTGACCGGGATCGACGGCAAAGCGGATTTGCACACCGTCGCCGCGCATCTCTGGACACCCGCGCTGACGCTCTACATGCCGCCCGGCCACGACCGGTCGCTCTTCGACTATCCTCATCATCTGCTCTTCCGGCGGATGAGCGTGCTCAGCCTTCAGGACAGCGTCATGTATGTGCGCGGCGTGCACGGCTTCAACGACAGCGGCGTCGCCAAGCGCCACCTCTCCGAGCCGATCGAATCCGGCCGCGCGCGCGACTGGATCGCCAATCGCTTCGGCATCGACCTTGACGCGTTCTCCCTCGGCCTCGGCGCGCTTCACGAGTCCGCGAAGTGAGCTCCGACACGGCGCGCGGCGCGGTCTACATGACCCTCGCCATGGCCGCCTTCACGTTGAACGATACCTGCATGAAGGCGGTGACGGCGGATCTGCCGCTCTATCAGACGATAACGCTTCGCGGGCTCGTGACGCTGATCGCGCTCGCGCTGATCGCGCAGCGGAGGGGCGGGCTGCACCTTGGGATGGCGCGGGGCGACGCGCGGCTGCTCGGATGGCGCACGCTTGGCGAGGTAGCTGCAACGCTGACCTTCCTGACGGCGCTTCGCCACATGCCGCTCGCCAACCTCTCGGCGATCATGCAGTCACTGCCGCTCGCCGTGACGCTCACCGCCGCGCTCGTCCTGGCCGAGCCGGTGGGTTGGCGGCGGATGGCGGCGATCGGCACGGGCTTCGTCGGCGTCTTGATGATCGTGCGCCCGGGAACCGAAGGCTTCGACACGTGGTCGCTGGTCGCGCTCGCCTCGGTCGGTTTCGTCATCCTGCGCGATCTTTCGACGCGCCGGTTGTCGAGCGAGGTGCCCTCCGTCACCGTGGCGTTCCTTGCCGCCGCGTCGGTTACGCTGACCGGCGCCGCGCTGTCGCCGCTGGAGGGCTGGGTCGCCGTCCGGCCCGTCTCGGCGGCGCTGATCCTCGCCGCAGGCGGGTTCCTCATTGTCGGATACCTGTCGGTCGTGATGGCGATGCGGGTGGGCGACATCGCGACGGTGGCGCCGTTCCGATACACCGCGCTCATCTTTGCGGTCGGGCTTGGCTGGCTCGCCTTCGGTCACCTGCCCGGTCCGATGACGCTTGCCGGGGCATCGATCATCGTCGCCTCGGGCATCTACACCTTCTACCGCGAGCGCCTGCGCGGCCGCATCGTGGCTACCCCGGTCAAGGCGCCGCTCAGGCTTCGCTGAGGCTCCGCCGCGACATTTACAAAGCCGGGGCGGTACAGTACGACGCCGGGACGCGCCGCATCCCCAAGCAGACCGGAACCGGGCACTTCATGGTCACTGTCTCCATCGTCATTCCCGCCAAGAATGAGGCGGAGAACGTCGCGGGCCTGATCGAGGCGATCGCAGCTGCCTGCACGCCTCATGCCGAGCACGAGATCATTCTGGTCGACGACGGGTCGGAGGATATGACAGCCGAGGTGGTGAACGGGCTAACGGCGACCTATTCGAACCTCAGGCTCGTGCGTCACGACCGTTCCGGTGGGCAGAGCGCCGCCGTCCATAGCGGCGTCCTGGCCGCGCGGGGCCGCATCGTCTGCACGCTCGACGCCGACGGCCAGAATCCGCCCGAGGAACTGCCGAAGCTCTTCACGCCGCTTTTGGCGGAAGGATCGCAGGCGATCGGCCTCGTCGCCGGGCAGCGCGTCGGGCGGCGGGACACTTTGTCCAAGCGGCTCGCCTCGCGCTTCGCCAATGGGCTGAGGTCCTGGGCGCTGAGGGACGGCACGCGAGACACGGGCTGCGGGTTGAAGGCCTTCCGCCGCGACGCCTTCCTGCGCCTGCCGTTCTTCAACCATATGCACCGCTACCTGCCTGCGCTCTTCGCCCGCGACGGCTGGCAGATCGCCCATGTCGATGTCGGCCATCGGCCTCGCGCGGCGGGGCGGTCCAACTATTCGAACATCCAGCGCGGGCTCGTCGGCGCGGTGGACCTGATCGGCGTCATGTGGCTGATCCGGCGGCGCAAACGCGCCCGCCCGATCGACACGCCGGAAAGGCAGGGCTGAACATGGACAAACTGTTCGCGGTTCTTCACGTCCAGAACTGGACGGAGTTCTGGTGGGTCGCCTTCGGGCTTTTCGGCCAGCTCATGTTCACGGGCCGCTTCCTCGTGCAGTGGATTGCGTCCGAACGGGCCCGAAAATCCGTCGTGCCGCTCGCGTTTTGGTACTTCTCGCTGGCGGGAGGATTCATTCTGCTGGCCTATGCGATCTACCGGACGGATCCAGTCTTCGTGCTGGGCCAGTCGCTCGGCGTTTTCATCTACAGCCGCAACCTCTGGCTTATCCACCGCGAAGGCCAGACCGATGCCTGAACGCGCCGCGTGGCTGCCGCAGGCGGCGCTCGTCGTCGGCGCGGTGACGGTTCTGCGGATCGTCGCGCTCGGCTTCGACCGGACGGATCTCTTCGTCGATGAAAGCCAGTACTGGCTCTGGGGGCAGCGGCTCGATTTCGGCTACTATTCCAAGCCGCCGCTCATCGCCTGGGTGATCCGGGCGGTGACCGAACTCGCGGGCAGCGACGCGCCGTTCTGGGTGCGGCTACCGGGTTCGCTGTTCCACGGCGCAACGGCGCTCATCCTCGCCGCGCTCGCGGCGCGGCTGTTCAGCGCGCGGGCCGCGGTCTTCGTCGCGCTGGCCTATGCCACGCTGCCGATGACCACGCTCGGGAGCATCCTGATCTCGACCGACACGATCATGGCGCCGTTCTTCGCGGGCGCGCTTTATTTCTTCTTCCGCGCGGCAGGCGAGGCACAGTTTCGCAATGCCGCGCTCGCCGGTCTTTGCCTGGGGCTCGCTTTCCTTGCCAAATACGCCGCCGCCTACTTCCTGATTGGCGGGGCGCTGGCCCATCTGCTCGCCCCTTCCGCGCGCCTGACGCTTCGCAACTGGATCGCGATGCTGGCGGTCTTCGCCCTCGTCATCCTGCCCAACGTGGCTTGGAATATTGCCAACGACCTCACCACCGTCGAACACACCATGGACAATGTCGGCTGGGTGCGCGGAGCGGCCTGGATGTCGGGGCTGAACCCCGCCGGGCTCGCGGAGTTCTTCTTCAGCCAGTTTGCGGTCTTCGGCCCGGTCATGTTCGCGGCACTTCTCTGGTTTTGGGTCCGGCCGGGCCGCGCGAAGCCACTCGTCTGGTTCTCCGTGCCGCCGCTTGCCATCGTCTGCGTTCAGGCGCTTATGTCGAAGGCCTATGCCAACTGGGCTGTGGCGGCCTATTTCGCGGGCACGCTTATCGTCGTGCCGCTCCTTCTGCAACGCGCGCCACGGCTCCTGGCCCTGTCGCTCGTCATCAACGGCACCATCGCGGCGCTCCTGCCGGTGCTGACGGTCACTGCGCCCGCGCCGGAAGTGAACGGGCGGCCGCTTCTGGCACGCTATCTCGGGCGGGCCGACCTCAGCCGCCAGATTCTGGCCGAGGCGGAGGCGACCGGCGCAACCGCCATCGTGGCCGAGGGGCGCGACCTCCTCGCTGACCTCTTCCATACCGGCCGGGGCGCGCCGGTGGCGTTCTACGCGCTTCCGCCGAAAGGCCGGCCGCGCAGCTACTACGAACAGAACTTCCCGCTGCCCGAGGCCGCGGGGGGCGTCCTGTACGTGGCGGCCCGCGCGCCCGTCTGCAACGGACAGGAGGTTGCGCCATCGCGCCTTCTTGATACCGGGGGCGGAGCCTATGACGGCCGACATATCGCGATCTATCCGGTTCCGGGGAATTGCATTCTTGACGCCGATTGACCACCGAAAGGCCACGCGCCGACTTTTGCTTGCCTACGGCGTGTCGCTGTTCCTTTTCGCGCTCTGGCCCACGCTCGACCTCAGAGTCTCCGCGCTATTCCACACCGAAGGGGCGGGTTTCACGCTTGCCGCCGTACCCGCCCTGCATGTCCTGCGCGAAACCGTCTGGAACCTCTCGATCGCGATGTTCGCCCTGTCGCTCGGGGCACTCGGGCTTGCCGCCTTCGGCCGAGCGATCCCCGGCTTCGAAGCGCGGACGGCGGGGTTCGTGTTTCTCCTCTATCTTCTCGGGCCGATCCTCCTCGTGAATGGCCTTCTCAAGCGGTTCTGGGGTCGGGCGCGGCCAGCCGACATAACCGAGTTCGGCGGCTCGCGTGAGTTCACGCCACCATGGCTGCCCGCCGATCAATGCGCGGCGAACTGCTCGTTCGTCTCGGGCGAGGGCTCGGCGGCCACGGCGCTTCTGTTGTCGCTTCTCGTCCTCGCTCCGGCCCTTCGCGGTTTCCTGCCGCCCGCCGCGTTCCGCGTCTACCTTGGGCTCGCAATCCTGTTACCGGCGATGGGCATCGCGCTGAGGGTCGCAACCGGGCGGCACTTCCTGTCCGACACGGTCTTCGCCGTCCTCTTCGTGCTGACGATAGCGCTCGTCCTGCACCGGCTCCTCCTGACACCACGAACGCCGTAGGTAGCCTTGTTGACAACCCCAGCGACTCCCCCTATACGGCGCCCACTCGGCAGCGGGCTTTTGGCGCGTGGTCGGGTATCAGAATTGAAGTGGTCATGATCCGGGCGGCGTCGCCCCGATCCTCTGGAATTCCACCGCGTCGCCCCCGCGCAGGGGACGAATGCGGTTTTGGTGTTTTGCGGACGCGCGAGGCACATGAGATGAGCGAAAGCCCCCGGGAACGTCGCTGACGGGCGATAGTCGATCGGGCTGCAAAATAGGGCGAGATATATGCCGACGATTCAACAGCTGATCCGCAAGCCGCGGGAAGCGAAGCCGCAGAAGTCCAAGTCGCAGCACCTGGAATCCTGCCCGCAGAAGCGCGGGGTCTGCACCCGCGTCTACACCACAACGCCGAAAAAGCCGAACTCGGCCATGCGTAAGGTCGCCAAGGTGCGCCTCACCAACGGCTACGAGGTGATCAGCTACATCCCCGGCGAAAAGCACAACCTTCAGGAACACTCCGTCGTCCTGATCCGCGGCGGCCGGGTGAAGGACCTTCCGGGCGTCCGCTACCACATCCTGCGCGGTGTCCTCGATACCCAGGGTGTCAAAGATCGTCGTCAGCGCCGCTCGAAATACGGCGCGAAGCGCCCGAAATAAGGAGATCACCAGATGTCTCGTCGTCACGCCGCCGAAAAGCGCGAAGTTCTCCCCGACGCCAAGTATGGCGACCGGGTTCTGACGAAGTTCATGAATAACCTGATGGTCGACGGCAAGAAATCGGTTGCCGAACGCATCGTCTACAACGCGCTCGGACGCGTTGAGGAAAAGCTGAAGCGCGCTCCGATCGAGGCCTTCCACGAGGCGCTCGACAATGTGAAGCCCTCGCTCGAAGTGCGGTCCCGCCGCGTTGGTGGAGCCACCTATCAGGTGCCGGTCGAAGTGCGTCCCGAACGCCGTGAGGCGCTGGCGATCCGCTGGCTGATCACTGCCGCCAAGAACCGCAACGAGAACACGATGGAAGAGCGCCTTGCCGGCGAGCTTCTCGATGCCGCCAACTCGCGTGGCACCGCCGTGAAGAAACGTGAAGACACTCACAAGATGGCCGACGCCAACAAGGCGTTCAGCCACTACCGCTGGTAAGCGGAAGGAAGGCCCAAAATGGCACGCGACTATCAACTCAACCGCTACCGTAACTTCGGGATCATGGCCCATATCGATGCGGGCAAGACCACGACGACCGAGCGGATCCTCTACTACACCGGCAAGTCCCACAAGATCGGCGAAGTCCATGACGGCGCCGCGACGATGGACTGGATGGAGCAGGAACAGGAGCGTGGCATCACGATCACCTCGGCCGCGACCACCACGTTCTGGCAGCGCCAGGAGGACCCGACCGCCGAGGGCACGTCCGACACGAAGTACCGCTTCAACATCATCGACACGCCGGGCCACGTCGACTTCACCATCGAAGTGGAGCGTTCGCTCGCCGTTCTCGACGGCGCCGTCTGCCTTCTCGACGCCAACGCGGGCGTCGAGCCGCAGACCGAGACCGTCTGGCGTCAGGCCGACCGCTACAAGGTTCCGCGTATCGTCTTCGTCAACAAGATGGACAAGATCGGCGCCGATTTCTTCAACTGCGTGAAGATGATCAAGGACCGCACTGGCGCGACCCCGGCCCCGATTGCTCTGCCGATCGGCGCCGAGGACAAGCTCGAAGGCATCGTCGATCTGATCAAGATGGAAGAGTGGGTCTGGCAGGGCGAAGATCTCGGCGCCTCGTGGAAGCGTCAGCCGATCCGCGCCGAGCTTCAGGACGTCGCCGAGGAATGGCGGAATACGCTCATCGAGCTTGCAGTCGAGCAGGACGATGACGCGATGGAAGCCTATCTCGAAGGCAATGAGCCCGACGAAGCGACGCTCAGGAAGCTGATCCGCAAGGGCACGCTGTCGCTCAGCTTCGTTCCGGTCACCGCCGGTTCCGCGTTCAAGAACAAGGGCGTCCAGCCGCTCCTCAACGCGGTTATCGACTTCCTTCCGTCGCCGCTCGACGTGCCGGCCTATATAGGCTTTGCGCCGGGCGACGAAACGGAAGAGCGGAACATCGCCCGTTCGGCCGACGACGCTCAGCCCTTCGCCGCGCTCGCATTCAAGATCATGAACGATCCGTTCGTCGGCTCGCTGACCTTCACCCGGATCTATTCGGGCGTCCTGAAGAAGGGCGATCAGATCATGAACACGACGAAGGGCAAGCGCGAGCGCATCGGCCGGATGATGATGATGCACGCGATCAACCGCGAGGAAATCGAAGAAGCCTTCGCGGGCGACATCATCGCGCTCGCCGGTCTGAAGGAAACCACCACCGGCGACACGCTGTCGGATGCCAACAAGCAGGTGGTTCTCGAAACCATGACCTTCCCGGAGCCGGTGATCGAGATCGCCGTCGAGCCGAAGTCGAAAGCCGACCAGGAGAAGATGGGCCTGGCCCTACAGCGCCTGGCCGCCGAAGACCCGTCCTTCCGGGTCGAGACCGACCTCGAGTCTGGCCAGACCATCATGAAGGGAATGGGCGAACTTCACCTGGACATCCTCGTCGACCGCATGAAGCGGGAGTTCAAGGTCGAGGCGAATATCGGCGCGCCGCAAGTGGCCTACCGCGAGACCATCTCGCGCGAGGCCGAGATCGACTACACCCATAAGAAACAGACCGGCGGCACGGGCCAGTTCGCCCGTGTGAAGCTGGTGATCGCTCCGACCGAGCCGGGCGAGGGCTACTCGTTCGAATCCAAGATCGTCGGCGGCGCAGTTCCGAAGGAATACATCCCCGGCGTCGAGAAGGGCATCAAGTCAGTGATGGATTCCGGTCCGCTCGCGGGCTTCCCGGTCATCGACTTCAAGGTTGCGCTCATCGACGGAGCGTTCCACGACGTCGACTCCTCGGTTCTCGCCTTCGAAATCGCCGCCCGCGCCGCGATGCGCGAAGGCATGAAGAAGGCCGGCGCGAAGCTTCTCGAACCGATCATGAAGGTCGAGGTCGTGACGCCGGAAGAATATACCGGCGGCATCATCGGCGATCTGACCTCGCGCCGGGGCATGGTTCAGGGCCAGGACACGCGCGGCAACGCGAACGTGATCAACGCCTTCGTGCCCTTGGCCAACATGTTCGGCTACATCAACAACCTGCGCTCGATGTCTTCGGGCCGCGCCGTCTTCACGATGCAGTTCGACCACTACGAGGCCGTGCCGCAGAACATCTCGGACGAGATTCAGAAGAAATACGCGTAAGGGCCACCGGCCCTTACCCCGAACTTGACAGGAGGCCATCATGGCAAAGGCAAAGTTTGAACGGACGAAACCGCATGTGAACGTTGGCACGATCGGCCACGTTGACCACGGCAAGACGACGCTGACGGCTGCGATCACGAAGTATTACGGTGACTTCAAGGCCTATG
>NZ_OMOQ01000008.1 GCF_900302475.1 Defluviimonas aquaemixtae | reverse complement strand
GGCCGCAGTTCTACTTCCGCACGACGGACGTGACGGGCACCGTGACGCTGCCCGAGGGCACCGAGATGGTGATGCCGGGCGACAACCTGAAGTTCGAGGTCGAGCTGATCGCGCCCATCGCGATGGAGGAGAAGCTCCGCTTCGCCATCCGCGAAGGCGGCCGCACCGTCGGCGCCGGCGTCGTCTCGAAAATTCTGAAGTAAGACAAGAACGGTTCGACGCAGGACACGCGCGGGCGCCTCGGCGCCCGCGTTTGCTTTGCTCCAGCCGGTCCGCGTGATCGCGGACCGGCTGACGGCGATCAATGCCTGTGCGCTCGAACCCGTCATTCTGCGAACGATGGGTCTGCACGACGGGCCAGCTGAAGAGGAGGAGAGACATGAGAGGATTTCTTGCCGCGCCGGTCGCGGTCGCTCTGGCGACGCTTCCGCTTTGCACAGCCGCGCAGGATGTATCGATCGGTGGGGCCGAGTTCATGAACAGCTGCGCCCAATGCCATGGACCGGGCGGTAAGGGCGACGGTGTGATCGCCGGGTTCCTGACCAAGTCGGCGCCGGATCTTACGGCGCTGCAATCTTCCAACGGCGGCGTGTTCCCGGTCTCCCGCGTCTACGCGATCATCGACGGTAGCGAAGCCGCCGGTGCGCATGGGTCATCACAGATGCCGGCCTGGGGAATGCGCTACAATGCCAAGGCGCCGCGCGCGCTCGGTTGGGAATACAGCACCGCCGATCAGGAGGCATACGTGCGCGGCAGAATTCTTGCCCTCATCGAACATATCGCGACGCTGCAGGAGGAGTAGACCCCGCAGACCGTCCCATCGCATCGGAGCGCTCAACGCATTGGGGCGGCCCGACCGGGCCGCCCCACTTCCGTCACGGTCGCCTCGCCGATCTTTGGAGTATCGCGCGAGAGCCGCGTGCCCGCAATTACTCGTCGATGATCTTCAGCACCTGGGCGCGCGTCGCGTCGCCCATTTCGTGGCTGTCGGCGATCTGGACGATGCGGCGGACCTGGTCGATCGTCAGATCGCCGACATTGTCGGAGGGGATTCTCAGCTCGACGAGAAGCCGGGTCACGGCATCCACAACCATGTTCATCTCTGACTCAGCGGCGAACGCGGCCCCGGTCAGGGTCGAGACCGAAAGCATGGCAGCGGTCGCGACAGCGGTAATCGTGCGTTTCATGATGTCGTCCTTTCGAGTTGTGTCTGTTGCTAGCAGCGTCCTGCCCGCCGCAGTTACTGCCGGCGTCCTCTTTGCTAACGGGCGCAAATCGTTGAGGGAAAACACGAATCAGCTCACGGATTCTCCCGCGGATTTGCAGTTGACAGGTGGCGGGGAGGCGCATTCACGGATGCGTCGCGACAGCGTGAGCGCGACTGCCCTTGCCAGATATGCGCTTTTTGTGACTGACAGCACGGCGGATGGGAGCGCGCGTGATTGAAATGATTCATGCCATCTGCGCACAGCCGGCCGATGTTTCTTGATTGCACATCGGCGTGACTTCACGTTTCGATCACCGATGGCGCGGGTCCCGGTCGCGGCGGCGTGAGAACGGCCCGAAATTCTGAAACCTGATGCGAAACCGCCCATCCCGCGCGAATCAATTCCCAGCGCACAGCGTCCCTGCGAGAACTCAGCATCCGCTCTGGAGCAATCGTCGCCAATCTGCGCGAACGCACACACAATCGTGCGGCGCCCGTCCCGTGACCCGACCATCCCGTCGGCTCTCCACGCCGTGAGTCGCAAATCCCCGCGGTCCAAAGGCTTGGGCCATGCCGCCGCGCGCCTCGATGCCCGCCTTCACGACGCGACCAACACTCTGCGATCCGGCGCGATCAATCTGTGATTTCCTCTTTTTTTCAAGTGTCTGCATCCTGATGTCCTCGGGGCTGAACTGCTCCGCGCATGCCCAAACGTCACTCGAAAGGATTCATCATGACACGTCTTGTCGTGACCGCGGCTGCGATCGCCATCTTTGCGCCGGCGGCCTTCGCCCTGACACCGTCTCAGCTTCTGTCCGACATCGACAAGGCCGAGATCCGCAAGATCGTGCCGAATGCCGATCTGTCGAACCTGACGACCGCGCAGCCCGGTGCTCTCGCCGCCGCGCTCTACGGCTCGGGTTCGAACGGAGAGAAGCGCGCCGAGGTCCGCTCCATCCTCAACTGACCGATCCCCGCAGGGGACGCGGGGCCGCATCGTCCCGGCCTCGCCCTGGGCCGCCTTTCCGAAGGCGGCCCTTTTTGTCGGCAGCATCGCTTGTCGTGAGGCGGGTGCCGCCCGGACCGCATGCCGGTCGCGACCGGCGATTTCAATCTTGCAAAGCGTCCGGTGCCCGCGTAAGAACCCGCACGGCCTTAGGGGTATAGCTCAGTTGGTAGAGCATCGGTCTCCAAAACCGAGGGTCGCGGGTTCGAGTCCTGCTGCCCCTGCCAGGCTCTCAAGCGTCAAGTTTCTCTCGACATGGTCGTGCCGCAGCGATAGCGCTGCCGACGCTGTGCTCACCCGACGAAGCCGCCATCATCGTCGTCGCCTGCCTCTTCCAGAAGGCGGTCGAAGACGGGCACGGTAACATGCCGCTTGCCCTCGAGCTCGATCACACCGTCGCGTTTTAGGGCCGAAATCTGGCGGCTGACCGTTTCGAGCGTCAGGCCAAGATAGTCCGCCATCGCCTCGCGGGTCAGCGGCAACTCGAACACGATCCGCCCGCGTGGCGCGTGCAGGTGCAGCGAAGCGTCCCGCCGCGCCACGATCACGAGAAGACTGGCGATCTTTTCCCTGGCCGTCTTGCGGCCGAGCAGCAGCATCCACTCGCGTGCGGCATCCAGCTCGTCCAGCGTCATCTCGAGCAGCCGGTGGCTGACATTCGGCGTCCGCTCCATCAACTCCTCGAACGGTTTCTTGCGGAAGCAGCACATCAGAAGATCGGTTGTCGCGATGACGTTGTAGGGCGCCGTGTCGCGTCCCGGGCGGCCGACGAAATCCGACGGGAAGAGAAGCCCGACGGTCTGCGTCCGACCGTCTTCCATCACCTGTGTCAGCGTCGCTACTCCGGTGACGACGGAGGCCACAAAATCCATGCGGTCGCCTGACCAGATCAGCGTCTGGCCCGCCTCGAAGCTGCGGTAGAATTTCATCGCGTCGAGCTGCGCAAGTTCGTCCACGTCACAGCGTGCGCAGACGGCCGTGTAGCGGATCGGGCAGTCGCCGCAATTGGGCGCTGCGGGAAGGGGATCGTGAAGGGACATTCGCGCTCTTTGATCTTGGTCAAGGCAATTCGCCCGACATGTGCTCAAGCTAGAGACATGGCATCTGAATCGCAACTCGCGCGGCTCGGGCTTTTTGACGCGCGTGTGCCGCGCTACACAAGCTATCCGACCGCCCCACAATTCAGGCCCGGCATCGGCGGTGACACGTTTCGCCGCTGGATCGGCGCGATTCCCGAAGGTTCGCAGATCTCGCTTTACCTCCACGTTCCCTTCTGCCGAAGGCTCTGCTGGTTCTGCGCCTGCCGCACCCAGGGCACGGCGACGGACGAACCCGTGCGCGCCTATGTCGAGACGCTGAAGGCCGAACTCCGGCTCCTGGCCGAGGCATTGCCAGCCGGCGTCACATTGTCGCGCATGCACTGGGGCGGCGGCACCCCGACGCTCCTGTACGCGCCCCTGATGCGGGACCTGGCCACGGCTGCGTTCGCCGTCGCGCCGCTCGCGTCCGAGGGCGAGTTTTCGGTCGAGATCGATCCGAATGAGATCGACGGCGCGCGGCTCGATGCGCTGGCGGAGGCGGGGATGAACCGCGCTTCGATCGGCGTGCAGGATTTCGACCCCGCGATCCAGAAGACGATCGGCCGCGACCAGTCGTTTGAGGTAACGAAGGCGGCGGTGGACGGCCTAAGGGCACGCGGCATCGCCTCGCTCAACGCCGACATCCTCTACGGCCTGCCGCACCAGACGAAAGAGCGGATCGCCGCCTCCGTACAGAAGCTCCTCTCGCTCAGCCCCGACCGGGTGGCGCTCTACGGCTATGCGCATGTGCCATGGATGGCTCGCAGGCAGGTCATGATCCCGTCGAACGCGCTGCCGCGGCCAGAGGAGCGCCTATCGCTATTCGAGGTGGCGCGGCTGCTGTTCGAGGCGGACGGCTATGTCAGCATTGGCATCGACCATTTCGCATTGCCCGAGGACGGTCTCGCGCGCGCTGCGCTCGACGGCCGCCTGAGGCGCAACTTCCAGGGCTACACGGACGATACCGCGCCGGTACTGATCGGACTTGGCGCCTCTTCGATCTCGCGCTTTCCGCAAGGCTACGCGCAGAACGCCCCGGCCACCTCGGCGCATGTCAAGGCGATCCGCGAGGGCCGGTTCTCAACGGCGCGCGGCCATGTCTTCGCTGGCGAGGATCGGCTCAGGGCGCGGATGATCGAGGCGCTGATGTGCGACTTCCGTATCGACGCAGGCGAGCTCAAGCGAGATTTCGGAGTCTCGCAGGCGCGGCTCGACTCGCTTTTCGGCGAGGCTCAGGCGGCCTTCGGTGACATGGTCGAGCGCGATGGCGAGGGGCTCGCCATCCCCGTCCGCGGCCGCCCACTGACGCGGATGATCGCGCGGGTGTTCGACGCATATGACCTTTCGCAGGCAGGGCACAGCACTGCCGTGTAGTCTTCGCAGAGCGGCTCAGCGTCTGCCGTGGCGCTCCACGAACTCGACGAGCGCGGGCAGGGAGCACCGCTTCATATCATAGCCCTCGACGATCGTTACGCGCGCCGCTGCGCGCAGATGATCGTCTCGATCTGGAGAGGCCAGCGCGTCGGTCAGCGCCCGCGACCAGCCGGCGATGTCGAAGAAATCCACCAGCCGCCCGTTGACGCCGTCGCGGATCACTTCCTCGACCGGCGCCGTGCGCGACCCGACGACCAACGCACCTGCGCTCATCGCCTCCAGCATCGACCACGACAGGACGAAGGGATATGTAAGATAGGCGTGCACCCGCGTGACCTGCATGAGCGCGACGAAGCGCGCATAGGGTAGCTGGCCCAGGAAATGGATACGCGCCAGGTCGAGCCGGTCGCGCACCTCGTTCAGGAACATCTCTTTCCAGCTACCTGTCCCAGGGCGCGGCCCGTAGCTCTGGCCCTCCGCGCCGACAATCACGACCTGCGCCTCCGGCCGGGCCGCCATGACTTCGGGAAGCGCCCGCATGAGGATGTGGTACCCGCGATAAGGCTCGAGGTTGCGGTTGACGAAGCTCAGGACCTCGTCACCTGGCCGAAGCTGGCCGCCGCCCGGCAGGTCGAACACGGCGCTCGGCTGCGGTGCGACGCGGTCGGTGTCGATCCCGTCGTGGATCACCTCGATCCGGTCCCGGAACGGCGCGGGAAAGGTCGAGGCCTGCCAGTTCGTCGGCGCCACCGCCGAATCCGCATCGTTGATTGCCATGAGAAGATGCGCCCGGCGCGCCACGACAGAGGCGCGCGGGCCGATGCCGTCCTTGCTGAATTCCGGGTCGAAGCCGGTGTCCTGACCGGCCGCGTTGTAAAAGAACTCCGCATAGGTCAGATGCTGCGCCTCGGGCCAGACCTCGCGCAGGAACAATGTCTCGCCCCAGCCGCCATGGCCGAAGACGACGTCGGGGACGTAGTTGCGTTCACTGCGCAGCTGCGCGGCGGCCCGGGTCACGGACGCGCCGCGCTCGGCGGCCTCGGAGAAGGCGCGCGCAACGCCATCCGGGGCCAGTTTGGCGGGCGCGCGGTAACGCAGCGTCGCGATGGGCGAACTGCGCTTGTTCGTCTCCGCCGTCAGCGCCAGCACCTCGTGCCCGCGCCGGGCGAGCGCCGGGGCGAGGTGCAGGAACTGGCCGGGAAAATTCTGGTGGACGAAGAGGATCTTCATGCGCTCTTGGCGGCGTGGCCGAAGGCCGCGGCCATCAGCTCCCGGGTGTACTCCGTCTTTGGCGTTTCGAAGACCGCCTCGCCTTCGCCCGCCTCCACGACATCGCCCTGCTTCATCACAATCACTTTGTGAGCGAGCGCGCGCACGACGCGCAGGTCGTGGCTGATGAAGAGGTAGGCAAGCCCGTAGCGCCGCTGGAGTGAGCGCAAAAGCTCAACGATCTGCACCTGCACGGTCATGTCCAGGGCCGATGTCGGCTCATCCAGAACAACGACCTTGGGGCGTAGTATCATCGCTCGGGCGATCGCGATCCGCTGCCGTTGGCCGCCGGAAAACTCGTGCGGATAGCGTTCCATCGTGTCGGGATCGAGCCCGACCTCGGTCATGATTTCGGCGACCATTTCGCGCCGGTTGCGGCCCTTCTCGACGCTGTGGACGGTCAGCCCCTCGGCAATGATCTGCTCGGCCGTCATGCGGGGAGACAGGCTGCCGAATGGATCCTGAAAGACGATCTGCATGTCGCGGCGAAGCTTCCTGAGCTCGCGTGGTCGCCATTTGGAGATGTCCTGGCCGAGATAGACGATGGGTCCGTTGCTGTCGATCAGCCGCATGATCCCGAGCGCTAGCGTCGTCTTGCCCGATCCGCTTTCACCCACGATGCCAAGCGTCTCGCCTGCGCGGACCGAGATCGTGGCGTCGTTCACCGCCTTCACGTGGCCGACCGTGCGGCGCAGGAGCCCGCGCTGGATCGGGAACCAGACGCGCAATGATTCCGTCCGCACGATCTCTTCCGCACCATGGGGCACGGGGTCCGGGCGGCCATGCGGCTGGGCCGCGAGGAGCTTCTGCGTGTAGGGATGCTGCGGGTTGGCAAAAATCTCTTCGACCGAACCCTGCTCCACGATCTCGCCGCCTTGCATAACGCAGACCCGGTCGGCGATCCGCCGCACGATGCCGAGGTCATGGCTGATGAACAAGAGGCTGAGGCTCTCGCGTTCCTTCAATTCCGCAAGAAGGTCGAGAATCTGCGCCTGAATCGTCACGTCGAGCGCCGTCGTTGGTTCATCCGCGACCAGCAGCTCCGGCCCGTTCGCCAAGGCCATGGCAATCATAACCCGCTGGCGCTGACCGCCCGACAACTGGTGCGGATAGTCGGCGAGCCGGCTTTCGGGGTCGCGGATGCCGACCTCGTCCAGAAGCTCGATGATCCGCTTGCGCGCCGCCTCGCCGGTCAGCCCCTGATGCAGCGCCAGGCTTTCGGCGATCTGCTTTTCGAGCGTATGGAGCGGGTTCAGCGACGTCATCGGCTCCTGGAAAATGAAGCTGATGTCGTTGCCGCGCACGTCGCGCAGCACCGTCTCGGGCGCGCCGATCATCTCGCGGTCGAGGTACTTGACCGATCCCTCGACCTCGGCGCTCCCGCCGAGAAGCGACACGGTCGACAGAGCCGTCACCGACTTGCCGGATCCGCTCTCGCCCACGAGGGCCACGGTCTCGCCCTTGCCGACCGTGAAGTTCACGCCCTTCACAGCCTCGATCAGCTTGCCGTCCTGCCGAAAGTTGACCGACAGGTTTCGGATATCCAGGACGGCCGTCATTTGAACGTCTTTCGTGGGTCGAAGGCGTCGCGCACGCCCTCGAAGACGAAGACGAGAAGCGACAGCATGATTGCGAAGGTGAAGAATGCCGAAAAACCGAGCCACGGCGCCTGAAGGTTCGACTTGCCCTGCAGCGCGAGCTCGCCGAGCGACGGCAGCGACGCCGGCAGACCGTAGCCGAGATAGTCGAGCGCGGCGAGGCCGCCGATGGCCCCGGTGACGATGAACGGCAGGAAAGTCAGCGTCGCGACCATCGCGTTAGGCAGGATGTGGCGGAACATGATGACCCGGTCCGAAACGCCGAGTGCCCGGGCCGCGCGGACATATTCGAAGTTCCGCGCTCTCAGGAATTCGGCCCGGACCACACCCACGAGGGCTGGCCAGCCGAATAAGATGGTGACGAACACGAGAAGCCCGAAACTTCGTCCGAGAATCGCAAAGAGGATGATGATAACGTAAAGGCCGGGCGTGGACCCCCAGATCTCCAATAGCCGCTGGAATGTAAGGTCGGTCCAGCCGCCGAAATAGCCTTGCACCGCGCCCGCCGCGACGCCGATGAGGCTGGAAATCGTCGTGACGATCAGCGTGAACAGGATCGAGAGCCGGAAGCCGTAAATGATCCGCGCCAGCACATCGCGTGACGTGTCGTCGGTGCCAAGCCAGTGGTCCCTGTCCGGGGCCGACGGTGCCGTGCCCACGTTGTTGATCGTATTGTAGCTGTAGGGGATGGGCGGCCAGAGCATCCAGCCCTTCTCGACCGCCTCTCCGGCCACGTTGCCGTCAGCCGCATCTTCGATCACGCCCTCGGGGTCGTCGAAGCAATCCTCCAACCCGCCGCTGACGATCAGGCACTGCACCTCCGGCTCGCGGTAGACCGCCTCGGTCCGGAAATCGCCGCCGAACGCGGTCTCGGGGTAGAACTGATAGATCGGGTAGTGCAGCTTGCCCTGATACCTCACGAGGATCGGCTTGTCGTTCGCGATGATCTCGGCGCAGAGCGACAGCACGAAGAGCAGGAGGAAGACCCAGAGCGACCAGAATGCCCGTCGGTTGGCCTTGAAATTGCGCCATCGGCGCTGGTTAAGAGGCGACAGCGCCATCAGCCCGCCCGCCTCTCGAAGTCGATCCTCGGATCGACGAAGACATACATGAGGTCGGACAAAAGCCCAATCAGAAGGCCCATAAGTCCGAAGACGTAAAGCGTGCCGAAGACAACCGGATAGTCGCGTGCCACCGCCGCCTCATAGCCGAGCCGACCGAGCCCATCGAGCGAGAAGATCGTCTCGATCAGGAGGCTCGATCCGAACAGGACTGCAAGGAAAAGGCCGGGGAAGCCGGCAATGATGATCAACATCGCATTGCGAAAGACATGACCGTAAAGCACCCGGCCCTCGCTCAGACCCTTGGCCTTGGCGGTCAGCACGTACTGCTTGTTGATCTCGTCCAGGAAGCTGTTCTTGGTCAACAGCGTCAGCGTCGCGAAGCTCGAGATCGTGGTGGCTACGACCGGCAGCGTGATGTGCCAGAGGTAGTCGGCGATCTTGCCTATGAGACTAAGGCTCTCCCAGTCGTCCGAGGTGAGTCCGCGCAACGGAAAGATTCGCCAGTAGCTGCCGCCGGCGAAGAGGACGATCAGGAGAACTGCGAAGAGAAAGCCGGGGATCGCGTAGCCGACGATGATCGCCCCGCTCGTCCAGGTGTCGAATTTGCTACCGTCCTTCACTGCCTTGCGGATGCCCAATGGGATCGAGACGAGATAGGCCAGCAGCGTCGACCATAGCCCCAGGGTGATCGAGACCGGCATCTTCTCGATCACCAGGTCCACGACCGAGATCTTGCGGAAGTAGCTCTCACCAAAGTCGAAGCGCAGATAGTCGCCGATCATCTTGAAGAACCGCTCATGCGCGGGGCGGTCAAGCCCGAACTGCCTTTCCAGCTCCTCGATGAATTCCGGAGGCAGCCCGCGGGCGCCCAGATAGCGCTCGTCCCCGCCGGCCTGCTGTTGCAGTTCGGTATCGCCGCCCCCGGCAATGTTCTGGAAGACATCGCCCTGGCCCTCGAGCCGGGCGATGATCTGTTCGACGGGCCCGCCAGGCACGAACTGCGTGAGCGTGAAGTTAATCAGCATGATCCCGAACAGCGTCGGAAACATCAGAAGCAGTCTTCGCAGGATATAGGCGCCCAAGTCCTTGCTTTCCCGGTCTTCAGAAGGCGCCCATGGCCTTGAGCCTTTCCGCCGCCTCGGCGTCGTACCACCAGAAATCCAACTCGCCGACGGAAAGCGGCGGCAGATTCTCCGGGTGGCGGTAGAAGTCGTAGTAGGCCACCCAGGTTTCAGGGTTGTACCAGAGCGGGATATCGAAGCCCACCGCTCTCAGCGCGCGGTCGAGCGCGTGGATCGAAGTTTTCAGGTCCTCGAGCGTCCGCGCCGCGACGACATGCCCAATCAGCCGGTCGATGGCGGGGTTCCTGAGCCGCATGAGGTTGCGCGAACTGTCGTCGGCGGTTTTCGAGCCGAACCATTGTTCAAGCCCGCCGGAGGGCTCGAATCCCATGTCGAAGCCCTGATTTGCCAGATCGAAGTCGCCCTTCCGGCGCCGTTCGACGTATTGCGAGATGTCGACGCGGTCCAGCTTCCCCTGGACCCCGATCAGGGCAAGGTTCTCGATGAAGGGGTTTATGAACTTATCGTAGATCGGGCTGAACTGGATGATCGCCATGCTCAGAACTTGCCCGTTCGCGTTTCGCCTGAGACCGTCATTGCCGATTGTCCAGCCGGCTTCCTCCAAAAGCGTGCCTGCCTGCCGGATGATCCGGCGCGACGGTCGGTTCGCTTTGGCATCGTGTTCCACCGGCACCTTCGCCTCGTCGGTCAGGATCGACGCATCGAGCAAGCCTTCATCAACAAGGGGGCGAAGCAGCGCCAGTTCGCCCTCGGACGGAGTGTCGGAGGCGGCCAATTCGGTGTTCGGCCAGAACGAGACGGGGCGGTCATAAAGGCCGTACTGCAGAGTCTGCTTTGACCATGCAGAGTTGAACATCATCCCGATCGCCTCGCGGACGCGGGGGTCCTGCCAGTTCGGACGGTCGAGATTGAAGACCCAGGACAGACGGGTGCCGACGTTGCCGTCCGGAATCGTCTCACGCTTGACCCAGCCTCTCTGCACCGACTGAAAGTCGTAGCCCGAAGCCCAGTCCTGCGAGGAGTTCTCGGTGCGGAACGTGTAGTCGCCCGCCTTGAAGCCCTCGAAGGCGGCGTCGCTGTCGGCGAAGTACTCGACCCGGATGCGGTCGAAATTGTTGCGACCCTTGTTGAAGGGGATGTCATTGCCCCAATAGTCGGGGTTGCGCTTGTAGATGACGCGGCTGTTGAAGTCGAAACTGTCGAGCACATAGGCGCCGGTCGACATGAAGGTCTGTTTCGTCGCCCGGTCGAGCCGGGTGCCGGTCTGCTCGAACCAGGCCTTCGAGAAGACCGGGGTTCCGCCGGCAAAGCTCACGCGGTCGCGCATCGGCGCGGATTCGGTGAAATAGAACGTGATGCGATAGGGGCCCTCCACTTCGACCCGGTCGATATAGCCTTCGACGACGCGGCGGTATTCGAGGATGCCCTGTGTCTGGAACAGATTGAAGCTGTACGCCACGTCCTCCGCCGTCATCGGCACGCCGTCGGAAAAGGTGACGTCCTCGCGCAGGTTGAACGTCACGAAGGACAGGTCCTCGGGATATTCGAGCGTCGTGCACAGCAAGCAGTAGCTTCCGTAGGGATCGTCGGCTGTCGAGGTCAGGATCGCCTCGCTCCCGATGGTGTTGAGCGCGGCGGATACGCCGTCGCTGGCATACTGGTTGAAACTGTCGAAACTGCCCTGCGCCCAGATCGAGATTTCGCCGCCCTTCGGCGCGTCCGGGTTGACGTAGTCGAGGTGATCGAAATCGGCCGGGTACTTCAACTCTCCGAAGTTGGAATAGCCATGCGACGTTGTAACGGTTTCGAGCGCGTCCGCCGCGAATGTAAGCGCAAAGGTGAGGAAAGCCGCCGCGCCCGCCGCGAGAACGGTCCGGCGTCCCCCTTGCAGCCCGCCGATGGAGCGGGCCGAAATTTCGGGCATCTGCAAAGTCATCGCTTTCTCCTTGGGGCGACCGTCACCGCCTCGTCCGTCCTCTGAGTGCGAAAGCTACGGTGCCCGGTGGAGCGCTTCAAGTTGCGAATGCGTGAAGGCGATCAAGGGCGCGGAAAAAAAGGCCGCCTTCAGGCGGCCTTTCGGCAAACCGGACGGGATCGTGCCATGTCAGCCGCCAAGCGACTGCAGATAGGCGATCACGTTGGCGCGGTCCTCGACGCTCTTGAGGCCCGCGAAGGACATCTTGGTGCCCGGTATATTGCCCTTGGGGTTCTCGAGGAACGCATTCAGCGTCTCGGGATCCCAGGCGCCGCCATGACCGGCCATGCCGTCCGAATAGCTAAAGCCCGCGATCCCCCCGACCGCCCGGTTCAGGACGCCGTCAAGGTGCGGGCCGGTGCCGTTCGTCCCGTCAAGCTTGTGACAGGCCTTGCACTTGTTGAAGACCTTTTCGCCCGCCGCCGCATCGGCCGAGGCGAGCACGGTCGCGAAATCGGGACCTTCTTCGGCCGCCTCGCCGCCCTCGGCCGCGCCGGTGTCGATGACATAGGCTTGCGCGATTTCCTCGCCACCATGCGCGACCGGGCCCGTGTGGTACAGGATCTCGGCGGCCCACTTGCCGAGAAGGAATATCAGGAAAGCCCCGCACAGCGCGCCACCGGCCTTCGTTACAGTCATCGTGTCGAACATGTCGCGCCTCTACGCTGGCAATTCTTAGCGGGGTATCTACCCGCTTCCCCTGACAAGTTTCAAGGTATAGTTAGCGCGACGAAACGCCCGGGCCCCGGGCCGCCGTCGAGGAGCCACCCGCATGACCGGTCGGATCGCTTTCCAGGGAGAGCCCGGAGCCTATTCGCACGAAGCCTGCCGCAAGGCCTATCCGTCGCTCGAGGCGCTGCCCTGCGCCACCTTCGAGGACACGATCGAGACGGTGAGGAAGGGCGACGCCGACTACGCGATGCTGCCCGTCGAGAACTCGACCTACGGCCGCGTCGCCGACATCCACCACCTCCTGCCCGAATCCGGCCTGCACATCATCGCAGAGACCTTCGTGCGCGTGCACATCAACTTGCTCGCCGTGTCTGGGACGCGGCTCGAGGATGTCGAGGGTGCGATGAGCCACACCGTGCTTCTCGGCCAGTGCCGCCAGTTCCTCGGCCGCCACGGCCTGAAACCCGTCACCGGCGCGGACACCGCCGGATCGGCTCGCCACGTCGCCGAACTCGGCGATCCCAAGCTCGCCGCCCTCGCGTCCGAACTCGCGGGCGAAATTTACGGGCTCGACGTCCTCGGCCGCCATATCGAGGACCGCGCCCACAACACGACGCGCTTCCTCGTGATGGCGCGCGAGCCGGATTTCAAGCGCCGCGGCGAAGCGGGCATGATGACGACCTTCGTCTTCCGCGTCCGCAACATCCCGGCCGCGCTCTACAAGGCGATGGGCGGGTTCGCGACGAACGGCGTGAACATGACCAAGCTCGAAAGCTACATGGTCGACGGCTCGTTTTCGGCCACCCAGTTCTATGCCGACATCGAGGGCCATCCCGACGACGCCAACGTGCGCCGCGCGCTCGACGAGCTCGACTACTTCACCTCGTCGATGACGCTTCTCGGCGTCTATCCCGCCGATCCCAGCCGCCACTGAGCGGAGAATGTGAACGGCCGGAGCGAAGGCTCCGAGCCTTGCCAGACCGCCCTCTTCCGCCGGAGGAGGAAACGGGGGGAGGAGCAGGCGTTCGCACAAGGGCCGACCCACGTAGTGACAGCGCCGGGCAAGGACGGCAGGATCGCGGGACGAAGCGGTCCTTCGGCTTAACACTACTGCTCCAGCGATTGGCGGAGTGTCATTGTGATAAGTTTGCCGCCAATACCCCGATAGCAGACTGAGACATGAGCGCGAGCCATAGCCCGCACCAACACTCCTGAGGTGAACGATGGATGAGGAAGAACGCGCAATACACGCAGTCGTGGAGACCTACGTAGCCGGCTTCAACCGCGGCAACAAACAACTTCTCCTGCACGCATTGCACCCGCGTTTTGTCTCATCGGGGCTCGTTGATGGCAAACTTCAATGGGACAGTGCGGAGGAGTTCGCCTCATTCTGCGCAGAGTCAGCCCCCGACCCGGATGGCCCGGTCCCGGATTGGAAGATGGAAACACTCTTTATATCTGGGCAAACGGCTGTAGTGGTCGTTCGCGACAGATGGGGCAACCGCCAATTCCACGACAGCCTTATCCTGCTAAAGGATAAGGGGCGCTGGCAGATTGTCTTCAAGGCATTTCACGGTCTGGGATAGTGCGTCCGCCCAGGGCTCTGCGCCGCCTTTCGCCGGAACGGCTTCGCTCTCCAAGGCCGTGAACAAGAGTACAAATTTCGCAGAAAGCCCTCATTAAGCCGTTTGTTTTCAATGCAATAACGATGACTCCACGCGTGAAATCCGGTGGATCCGAACCCGCGGAACATCCCGGCGCGCAGCCCCTCAGGACGTCCGCGCGCCGAGGTGTCGCAGTTCCACCTCGGAGGCGAATTTCTGGACACGGGCCTCGAAGCGGCGCGCATAGCTCGCCTTGTTGATCCGCGCCGACTGCAAGAGAAGGCGGGAGGTCAGTCCGCGCGGCCGGATCTCGAACTCCACTCCAAGCCGTGTTCGCGCCTGCGACAGCATGACTAGGCGCAGCTTCAGCTCCATCAGGAAGCCTTTGCTCTCGGCGCTGAACACCATGCCGTTCGGTCGGTCGAACCCGGTCATCTCGCACATAACGCGCCGCATCCTGCCGCGCACAGGCGCGCGAATGCTCCAGCCAAGCCCCGGGGCAACCTCCGCCAAGGGGTCGAGGCGCGCGACGTCCGCGCCGCGCTTGATGGCCGCACGCTCGAACCGCTCGAAATTCGACAGCGCGTCAAAGACCGTATCGGCCGGCGCCTCGATATCCTCTCTCGTCGAGAACTTCACCTGCTCACCTTCGCTGGCCCGGCACTGACTATTGGCCTCAATCCAGCCGGTCCGCAACCCAGTTGGACAGGAGAAACCCCGCGATCGCGCCCGCGCGCGGGGGGCGGAGCGTCGGATGATCGCCGGCGAGCACCTGCGCCACCTCCTCGCGAGTCAGCCATAGCGCGTGTTCAAGCTCGACGGGGTCGAGCGTGATCTCGTGGCTTGTCGCTATCCCTTCGCACCCGATCATGAGCGAGGACGGATAGGGCCACGGCTGGCTCGCGAGGTAGCGCACGGCGCCCACCAGAATTCCGGTCTCTTCGGCCACTTCGCGCCGGACCGCCGCCTCGAGCGTCTCGCCCGGCTCCATGAAGCCGGCAAGGCAGGAAAATATCCCCTCCGGCCAGCCGGGCGACCGGCCGAGAAGCGTGTGGTTGCCGCGCGTGATCAGCATAATGACCACCGGGTCGGTGCGCGGGAAATGCGGCGCGCCGCAGGCTGGGCAGCGGCGCAGCCAGCCGCCATCTGCCACCTCGCTCGGGCTGCCGCAGCACGAGCAGAAAAGGTGATTCTGATGCCAGCCGATCAGCGCCTTCGCCGTCGCCACAAGTTCGGCGTCGCGCGGTCTGAGCGTCGCCATGACGTTGCGCAGCTCGGCGAAGCGATGGTCCTCGGGCAGCTTCGGGTGGTGTTGCTCGGTGGGGTCGAAGAACACGCTATCGACCGGCATCTCGCCCGCCTCGGGTTCCCAGCCAGAGATGTCGGCGGCGAACCGCGCCGCCCCGTTGTCGAGCCCCAGAAACACCTGCGCCTCGCCAGCCGCGGCAAAGACGGGATGCCCGACCGCCAGCCAGCCCGCAGCGCTGCCCGCGATCAGCGGCTTGCCGCGCCAGACCGGTAAGATTCGCGCCTCGTCGGTGCCTAGCAGGGCACGCAGTTCGTCCGGCTTGGGCCGCAGCCAGGCGGCACGGTCGAACCCTGACCCGCCGAACGTCACCGACTCAGCATGCCGCATTCCGCCCCCTTTCGTTGGGGCGAGATGTCGCACGACCGTCCGCACGTTGCAATTCTGGCAACAACGCGCGGCTCGGGTCGGCCATTGATCAACCCAAGGTAGAATTATTTTCAGATGTTGTGATCGGGAGTATAGAAGCGGTCGAATTCAGCCGGTAAGTTCACGCCAATGTCGTGGTAACCTGCCTTCATCCCCCACGGGCATGACGGGAGGCTTCCATGACACGATTGCAGCACCATTCTATTTCTCGCCGGAAGTTTCTGGCGGGCAGCACCGCCGGAGCCTCCTTGATCGCACTTCATCCCTATTCCGCCTTCGCCGCCTCGAACCAGGCGCATCTCAGGATTATGGAAACCACCGACGTTCACGTCCATGTCTTCCCCTACGATTATTACTCCGACAAGGAAATCGACACCGTCGGGCTCGCGCGAACCGCCGCGATCATCGAGGCGATCCGATCCGAGGCCACCAACTCAATGCTCGTCGATAACGGCGACTTCCTTCAGGGCAACCCGATGGGCGACTACATTGCTTATGAACGGGGCATGAAGGACGGCGACACTCACCCCGTCATCCAGGCGATGAACACGCTCAGCTTCGACGCCTCGACGCTCGGAAACCACGAATTCAACTACGGGCTCGACTTCCTGATGAAGTCGCTCGACGGGGCGAACTTCCCCATCGTCTCGGCCAATGTGGTCAAGAAGACGGGCGCGACCCCGCGCGAGGACGAGACGCTCATCAAGCCTTACGTCACCATCGACCGGGAGGTGACGGACGGCGCAGGAAACCCGCACCCGATCCGCGTGGGCCTCATTGGATTCGTGCCGCCGCAGATCATCACCTGGGACCGGCGGCATCTGGAAGGCAAGGTGCAGACCCGCGACATCGTGAAGGCCGCCGAGGCCTGGGTGCCGCAGATGCTGGAGGAAGGCTGCGACATCATCGTCGCGCTCAGCCATTCCGGCATCGCCCAGGCCGAACATTCCGACGGGATGGAGAATGCCTCCGTTCCCCTCGGCCGGGTCGACGGCATCGACGTCCTTCTGACCGGGCACAGCCACCTTGTCTTCCCGTCGCCGACCTATGACGGTTTCGCCGAGGTCGATGTAACCACCGGCACAATCTCCGGCAAGCCCGCTGTCATGGCGGGTTTCTGGGGCTCGCATATGGGGCTCGTCGACCTGCTGCTGGAGCGCGACGGCAACCGCTGGAAAGTGATCAGCCACACCTGCGAGGCCCGGCCGATCTTCCAGCGGGGCGAGGACCGGTCGATCACGCCGCTCGTCGAGAGCGTGCCGGCCGTGCTGGCCTCGGTCCAGAGCGAACACGACGAGACGCTCGACTACATCCGCCGCGCCGTGGGCAAGACTTCGGCGCCGCTCCACAGCTACTTCTCGCTCGTTGCCGACGACCCGTCCGTGCAGATCGTCTCCATCGCCCAGAAATGGTACATCGAGGAGATGATGAAGGGCACCGAATACGAGGGTCTGCCGATCCTCTCGGCAGCGGCGCCTTTCAAGGCCGGGGGCCGGGGCGGGCCGGACTACTACACCGACGTGCCCGCGGGCGACGTGGCGATCAAGAACGTGGCCGACCTCTACCTCTACCCGAACACGATCCGGGCGGTGAAGGTCACGGGGGCCGAACTCAAGGACTGGCTCGAACGCTCTGCGGGCATGTTCAACCAGGTGACGGAGGGCGAGGCCGACCAGGTGCTCCTCAACCCCGACTTTCCGTCCTACAATTTCGACGTGATCGACGGCGTGACCTACGAGATCGACCTCTCTCAGCCCTCGAAATACGGGCCGAAGGGCGAGGATCTGAACCCCGGCGCGAGCCGCATCGTGAACCTCATGCACGACGGCCAGCCCGTCGATCCGGCGGCCGAGTTCATCATCGCGACGAACAACTACCGCGCCTCCGGCGGCGGCGATTTCCCCGGCGCCAAGGGCGATACGATCATCTTCGAGGGCCCCGACACCAACCGCGACATCATCGTGCGCTACATCCACGAACAGGGCACGATCAACCCGACCGCGGATGCCAACTGGCACTTCAAGGCGTTGCCGGGGACGAGTGTGCTCTTCGACACCGGTCCCAAGGCCGCCGAGCTCATCGGCGACGTCAAGGCGGTGACGATCGAGCCCGCCGGCGACGGCCCCGACGGCTTCGCGCGCTTCCGGATCACGCTCTGAGGCGGGCGGCCAGGCGAGGTCCAAGGCAGCGCTGACCTCTTCGGCTCGAAGACCTCGGAAGGCGGCTTCGAGCCCACAGCATCGAATGCTGCGGATTGCACGAATGTCCGCTAATAAAAAAATCGACTATCGTTAGTATCGTTACGCCTACCCAACGATGGCCGGGGTTGATTTGGCTTAATTTCGGCAAGTTGGAAGATTGTGTTTTCGGAATATTAACATGTTGAAATTGCATTCGTACGCACTTCGGGAAATTTCGGCGCTTATTGTCAGGAACACTCTTGAACGGCCCTCGGTTGGTTGAGGCTGAACCCGGTTTGCCTACATCATCCATACGCCTGGCAGGTTTCTTGCGCCGATGCGTCTCACAGTCGCGGTCGTCGAAAATCTTGGTCGGAAGCGTTTCTGCCAGTTCCGAGTGAAGGAGCTGAAGCAATGATTGTCAAAGGCAACCGCGGAAAATAGTCTTGCTGACGATAAATCGTCAATTGGAGAATACACTTGGCGAACAGAGCAACGATCAAAGATGTCGCACGCGAAGCAGGCGTCAGCGTGACGACGGTAGATCGGGCGATCAACGGTCGTGCGACTGTCAGATCGGAAACCTTGAAGAAAATCGCAGACGCAGCACAGCGCGTCGGGTATCACGGTATGGGAACGTTTCGGGATCGGCTCGATCAGTCCGTACCCGAGGTGAACCTGGGATTCGTTCTTCTGAAACAGTCGCAGGAATTCTATCGCAACTTCGCCCAGGAGATTGAGCGTGCAGTCGAGGCGCGCACCGACATCCGCGGCAAGGCCGCTATCCGCTTCTCGTCATCCCAGTCCCCGGCAGAATTTGCAGATCTCTTGACTGAGCTCGGCGAAACCTGTGATGCCATTGCCGGTGCGGCCGTGAACGACCAGAAACTCGACCGGGTCGTTCAGGGTCTTAAAGATAGAAACGTCCCAGTTTTTTCTCTGCTGAACGACTTCGCGCAAGGCATTCGAAAAAACTACGTCGGCTTGAACAACATGAAAGTCGGACGTCTGGCGGCCTGGCTGATCACGAAAACTGTGCACGTACCGGGGAAACTCGCGATATTCGTTGGCGGCAACCGTTGGCATGGGCACGATTTGCGGGAGGTGGGCTTCCGCTCTTTCGTGAGAGAGGCGGGGGCCGGGTTTTCTGTCCTTGATACGCTCGTGAACCTGGAAACACGGCAACTGACTTATGAAGCAACGCTCGATCTGCTTGACCGGCATCCGGACCTGAACGGCATCTATGTGGCCGGCGGCGGCATGGAGGGCGCGATCGCCGCGCTCCGCGAACGGCATTCGGAGCCGAAGGTTGCTTTGATTGTCAACGAGTTGACGGCCGATAGCCGTGCGGCGCTGATCGACGGCTACGCGATCATGGCTATCGCCACGCCATTGCCCGAGCTCTGCAAGGATCTCGTTGACATGATGATCGCGGCCATTGGCCAGGCGAACGACGGGGTGTCCGGACAGTATTTTCTCGAACCGCGGTTGTATCTGCCTGAAATTCTTTGATGACGTTAAAACGTCATTCTGCGGTCAGTAATGCGTCATGGATGACGCCATTTACACCTCGATGGATTGACTGAATCTGAGTTACAGCGCAAACGTGCAGCCAATCGCCGGTCAGAACATCCGGCGAGGGAGGGCAAAATGCAGACAGCGCTAAACCATATGACCGTGCCCAATATCGGGTACGTGGCATTTCTCGATCTTGCCGCGAAGCTTGGCTGCGTTGGGGTCGAGGTGCGCAATGACATCGCCCACGCCTTATTCGATGACCTGAATCCAGCCGAGGCAGGACGCATTGCATCCGACAAGGGGCTTCGCCTGGTCGGGCTGAGCCAAGTCTATCCATTCAACGACTGGACCGCAGAGCGTAAAGTTGCGGTCGAGGCGCTGATCGCAACTGCCAAAGCCTCCGGTGCCGAAACGATCAGCCTCATACCGCGCAACGATGGCACGGCGCTTGGGAATGGCGAGCGGCAGGCGAACCTGCGGATCGCTCTCAAGGGCGTGCTTCCGCTCCTGCAGGACGCGGAAATGACTGCGCTTGTCGAACCCCTGGGATTTCAGCGCTCTTCACTACGGTCGAAGACCGAACTTGTAGACATGATTGCCTCAATCGGGGGCCAGGGCCATTTCAAGATCGTCCACGACACCTTCCACCACGCGCTGGCCGATGGTGGTCCGATCTATCCCGAGATGACCGGCATCGTGCACATTTCCGGCGTTGTCGATCCGACGCTGTCTGTGGGGCAGATGGAAGACGAGCATCGTGTTCTCGTCGACGAGAAGGACCGGCTTGGAAACATCGAACAGATCGCAGCTTTGCTGGCAGCCGGGTACGACGGTCCGATCTCTTACGAATGTTTTTCGCCTGAAATGCATCAGCACGCCGATCCCTATTCGGAAATCAAGCGCTCGTTCGACTTCATTTCCTCGCAAATTCAGGCGCACGCCGTTTAAGGTGAGGAGCAACCGCCCCGTGGCGGGGCTTCCGGCAAGGGAATTGGTGCGCCGGACACCGACAGAGGGAGGAACCCAATGAAAAAGACTCTGACCGCGGCCGCGCTCGCGTCGCTACTGTCCACCAGTGCCATGGCCGAAACAATCGGCGTGTCGATGGCGCTCTTTGACGACAACTTCCTGACCGTTCTTCGTAACGGAATCCAGGAACTGGCCGAGGGAATGGACGATGTCGAGGTCCAGATCGAGGACGCCCAGAACGACGTGGCGCGCCAGCTCGACCAGATCAACAACTTCGTTGCCTCCGGCGTCGACGCGATCATCGTCAATCCGGTGGACACGTCTGCCACCGAAGCGATGACTGCAGCTGCTGAAGCGGCTGGCGTTCCGTTAGTCTACGTGAACCGCGAGCCGATCAATGTCGACACGCTGCCCGACAACCAAGCATTCGTGGCCTCGGATGAGCGCGAATCCGGCACGCTCGAGACCATCGAGATCTGCGATATCCTCGCAGCCAACGGTACCGATCCGGCGCGCGTCTACGTCATGATGGGTGAACTGTCGAACCAGGCTGCCGTTCAGCGGACGCAGGACATCGACGACGTCATCGCCAATGGTCAGTGTGCCGTCCAAATCGAGGAGATCGACCGTCAGACGGCGAACTGGTCCCGCGAACAGGCGACCAGCCTGATGACCAACTGGCTGTCCTCCGGTCAGCAGTTTGACGCTGTCATCGCCAACAACGACGAGATGGCCATCGGAGCCATTCAGGCTATGAAGGCCGCCGGTATCTCTATGGACGATGTCGTGGTCGGCGGCATTGACGCAACGCAGGATGCCTTGTCCGCGATGCAGGCCGGCGAACTCGACGTCACTGTCTTCCAGAACGCCGCGGGTCAGGGCTCGGGAGCGCTAGACGCGGCGCTGAAGCTCGCACGCGGCGAAGAAGTGGATCAGAAGGTATACATCCCGTTCGAACTCGTGACGCCGGCCAACATCGACGACTACCTCGCGAAGAACTGACTTGCGCGTGGTATACGATTGCGGGAGCGGCGCTAGATGCGCCGCTCCCGCAAGAAGAACTAGGCGATCTTCTGGGAGGAGACGGAAATGGCTGATCAGGCATCGCATGGGATAGGCGGGCTCACGTTCGACAAGTCGAAGCGCGCCTTGCCCAATGAGTTCAACGTCTTTCTCGCATTGGTTCTCATCATTCTCCTGTTCGAGGCATTGGGACAGATCCTGCCGTACATGAACGGCCAGAGCATGCTGTTCGATTTTAACGAAGCGCGCGATGGCACGATCCTGAACATGGCCCGGATCAAGATCATCATTCTGCAGGTCGCGATCATCGGGATCATTTCACTCGGCGTCACACAAGTGATCATCTCGGGCGGCATCGACTTGTCGTCCGGACCGCTCGTCGGGGCGACAGCGATGATCGTTATGTCTTTTGCCCAGACCGAATTGGTCAACGGCAATCCGAACCCGAAGGCCGTATTTGGTCTGTGGGCGATGGACTTACCAGTCATCGTGCCACTGATCGTCGGTCTCTTATTCGGGGCCTTGATCGGGTCGATCAACGGGTTTTTCATCGCCTTTGCGCGTATCCCGCCCTTCATCGCCACGCTAGGCATGTTCTTGATCTGCCGCGGCATTTCGCAGTGGTGGACCAAGGGCCAGCCAGTGTCCTTCCCAACGCCTGAATACGCTTGGATCGGGACTGGCATGATGCCCGTCGTATGGTTCATCGGACTGGCGATCCTGCTGCACCTGATCATGCGCTATACGGTTTACGGGAAGCACACCTATGCCATTGGTTCCAACGAAGAAGCCGCGCGGATGTCGGGTATCAATGTCCGCCGCCACAAGATCCTCGTCTACATGATCGCCTCGATGCTGGCCGCCTTTGCCGCAATCGTGCTGAGCTCGAAAAACCTGACGGCGCAGGCGGGCATGGGGCAGTTCTATGAACTCTATGCCATCGCCATGGCAGTGATCGGCGGGGTCAGCCTAACCGGCGGGCGCGGCTCGATCATCGGCACCGTCCTGGGAGCCATGGTCTTTGGTGTCATTCAGTCCGGGTTCACGTTCGTCAAGCTCGACGCATTTTACCAGTTGATGGCGATGGGCGCGATCATCATCGGGGCGGTGGTCCTCGACCAGTGGCGCCAACAGCGCGCGGCCGCGAAGGCCTGAGGGAGGAAACCGACATGGCAAGCGATATGCAGACCAATATCTCGGGGGCCAGCGCACCGAACTCGGATGCCGCCTTGGGGGATATCATCCTCGAGACAAGGGACCTGACCAAGCACTACGGGGGCGTGCATGCGCTCGAAGGCGCCAACTTCACGCTCCGCAAGGGCGAACACGTCGCGATCATGGGTGACAACGGGGCTGGGAAATCGACCTTCGTTCGGCAGATTACCGGGGTTGAACAGCGGACCCGCGGCGAGATCATCTTCGACGGCAAACCGGTGCACTTCGCCGGCCCGCTCGAAGCCCGCAACGCCGGGATCGAGACTGTTTTCCAGACCCTCGCTCTGGCCGACCAACTCGACGTGCCGGACAACCTCTTCTTGGGCCGCGAGATCATCAAATGGAAGCTCGGGCCCTTCTCGGTGCTCGACTACAAGGCGATGAGGCAGCGGACACTCGATGCACTCGAGAAAACCGGCGTAAAGATTCCCAACATCCGCGGCACGATCGAGCGGATGTCGGGCGGTCAGCGGCAGTGCGTGGCAATCGCGAGGACGGCGACGTTCCACTCGAAACTGACGATCATGGACGAACCGACCGCGGCGCTCGGGGTCCAGGAGACCGCGCAGGTCGAGAACATCGTCCGGACTCTCAAGGAAGCGGGCGAACCGCTGATCCTGGTCAGCCACAACATGCGGCAGGTCATGGATCTGGTGGACCGCATCGTTGTGTTCCGGCGGGGACGGATCTGCGCCAACCTGAAGAAAGAAGAGACCAACGGCGAAGACGTCGTGGCTTACATCACTGGCGCCAAGACCCAGCCGGAATACGAGGAGGCCGCGTGACGCCGGGAGTTCCTATCCAAGCCAACGATTAGACTCTGCGAGCGCTATAGCTCCTCCCAAAGCGGCCGGCGTGTCTCCCTCCGTCGGCTGCTGACGGAACAGATGTGGCCAAACGCCCCCCCCACTAAAACGGAGGACAATATGACGGTAAATTTTGCAATCCTGGGCGCTGGTCGCATCGGTCAGGTTCACGCAAAGGCGGTGACTTCCACGCCGGGTGCCCATCTCGTCGCCATCGCTGACCCGGTGACGGAGACTGCGAAGAAAGTGGCCGACACCTATGGCTGCGACATCCGCAGCATCGAAGAGATAGCGGCGAGCGAGGACGTCGATGCTGTGGCAATCTGTACGCCGACCCCTACACACGCCGACCTGATTGAGCAGTTCGCGAAGGCCGGCAAGGCGGTCTTCTGCGAGAAGCCGGTCGACCTGAGCCTTGCCCGCGTGAAAGCCTGTCTGAAGACCGTAGAGGCGGAGGCGGCGATCCTTATGGTTGGATTCCAGCGCCGTTTCGATCCCGATTTCATGGCGCTCAAGCAGACGATCGACGTCGGCCGCATCGGCGACGTTGAGATGATCACGCTGACGAGCCGCGACCCCGGGCCGCCGCCCTATGAGTACATCAAGGTCTCGGGCGGCATATTCCGCGATATGACGATCCACGATTTCGACGTCGCGCGCTGGCTGCTCGGCGAAGAGGTCGACACGGTTCAGGCCGCGGCGTCGGTCCTCACCGACCCCAAAATCGGTGACTTGGGCGATTTCGACAGCATCAACGTCATCCTGACTACCGCCAGCGGTAAGCAGTGCACGATCACCAACACGCGTCGTGCCGCATACGGGTACGACCAGCGCATTGAAGTGCTGGGTTCGAAGGGTTCGGTATCTGCCGAAAACCATCGCGAAGCGAATATCGAGATCGCGGATGACAAGGGATATCTGCGCCCGCCGCTCCTCAACTTCTTCATGTCGCGCTATGAAAATGCCTATGCCAACGAGATCGCGGCTTTCGTGGATGCTGTATCGAACCGGGCTCCGACGCCGACCACCGGCCAGGATGGCTTGATGGCGCTCGCCTTGGCCGACGCCGCGCTGAAATCGGTCGAAGATGGACGTGCAATCAAACTTTCCGAAGTCCTTGGCTAGTCATGGCGAAAACTCTCGATCTCATCACCATTGGCCGATCTTCGGTGGATCTCTATGGCGTGCAGATTGGCGGGCGCCTGGAAGACATGCGGTCCTTCGACAAGTACATCGGCGGCAGCCCGACAAATACGGCGTGCGGCACTGCGCGGCTGGGATTGAGAGCCGCAGTCATCACCGGCGTCGGCGACGAGCACATGGGCCGGTTCATCCGTGAAGAACTTGAACGCGAAGGCGTGGACACGCGCGGCGTCAAGACTGACCCCGAGCGACTTACCGCGCTGGTGCTTTTGGGCATCCGAGATCAGGAAAGGTTCCCGCTGATCTTCTACCGGGAAAACTGCGCCGACATGGGCCTGACGGCAGATGATATTGACCCGAACTTCATCCGCGAGGCGCGCGCCGTCGTCGCCTCCGGGACGCACCTGTCGCATCCTGACGTAGAGGCGGCGACGCTCAAGGCGCTGGAGATTGCGCGTGGGGCGGGCATACAGACCACACTCGATATCGACTATCGCCCGAACCTCTGGGGCGTCTCCGGGCACGGGGAAGGCGAAAGCCGCTTTGTTGAAAGTGCCAAGGTCACCGAGAAACTGCAGTCCACGCTGCACTACTTCGACCTGATCGTGGGAACCGAAGAGGAATTCCACATCGCCGGCGGGGCTACCGACACGATCGCCGCGCTTCGCGCTGTGCGCGCTGTCACTGACGCCACGCTCGTATGCAAACGCGGTGCGAAGGGCGCTGTTGCCATCACAGGCGACGTGCCAGACAACCTTGACGATGCCGAGGCCGGCCCGGGCTTCCCGATCGAAGTCTTCAACGTTTTGGGCGCCGGCGACGGCTTCATGGCGGGGCTGCTCAAAGGCTGGCTCGATGGAGAGGATTGGCCGACTGCGCTGAAATACGCAAACGCCTGCGGAGCTTTCGCCGTGTCACGCCACGGCTGCACGCCGGCATATCCAAGCTGGGATGAACTGCAATTCTTCTTAGAGCGGGGCATCAAGCGCCCGGATCTGAGGAACGACGAAGCGCTCGAACAGATTCATTGGGCGACGAACCGGAATATCGACTGGCCCGAGGTTCGCATCTTCGCCTTCGATCACCGTGTGCAGCTGGAGGAGATCGATGGCGCGACGCCTGAGATGATCGGCCGGTTCAAGGAACTCTGCCTCGACGCCGTTCAAAGCGTCGCCGCCGGCAAGCCGGGGCACGGTCTACTCTGTGACGGGCGTCTCGGACGCGATGCACTCTACAAGACGGCCGGCACCGGCCTCTGGGTGGGGCGTCCGGTGGAATGGCCGGGCTCGCGGCCGCTGATGCTCGAGCCCGAGATTGGACCTGATTTCGGCGGGCTGGCAGAATGGCCGCGCGATCAGGTGGTCAAGGTACTTTGTTTCTGCCACCCCGACGATGATGCGGCGACTTGGGCCGATCAGGAGGCGACGATCGTCAGACTTTTCAACGCCTGTCGTCGAAACCGCCTGGAGTTTCTGCTTGAGGTCATCCCTTCGAAGGTCGGTAATGTGGAGGACAACACGACCGCCAAAGTCATCCAGCGTTTCTACGACAACAGCGTCTATCCCGACTGGTGGAAGCTTGAGCCGATGCTGACATCGCGGGCGTGGCAACTCACCTGCGACACGATCGAAAAAAACGATCCCAATACGCGAGGCATCGTGATCCTTGGGCTTGGTGAGAGCGAAGACAAGCTCGCCGCCAGCTTCGACGCGGCCGCACAATATCCACTGGTGAAAGGGTTCGCTTTAGGGCGGACGATCTTCGCCGGTTCCGCCGAGGCGTGGATGACCGGCCGAATGACCGACGCAGACGCTGTTGCGCAAATGGCCGAGAACTACGCGCGGCTCTGCGCCGCGTGGGACAAGTCAAGGGGATAGGAAGATGGGCAAGACGATCCGGCTTACGGCGGCACAGGCTCTTGTGCGCTACCTGACGGCGCAACTGACCGAGGACGGCGATCCGTTCATCGCGGGCGTCTGGGCAATCTTTGGGCACGGCAACGTGGCAGGACTGGGTGAGGCGCTACATGCCTCGCGGGATGCGATCCAGACATATCGTGGTCACAACGAACAGACGATGGCGCACGCAGCGATCGCCTATTCCAAGCAGTTGCGTCGCAGGCGTGCCATGGCGGTGACCTCGTCGATCGGGCCGGGGGCAACGAACATGGTCACTGCGGCGGCGCTGGCCCATGTGAACCGGCTTCCGGTCCTGTTGTTGCCCGGCGACGTATTCGCAAACCGTGGCCCCGACCCGGTGTTGCAACAAATCGAGGATTTCGGCGACGGCACGGTCAGTGCCAACGACGTCTTCAAACCGGTCAGCCGTTATTTCGACCGCATCACGCGCCCCGAGCAATTGTTGACCGCGCTGCCGCGGGCCTTCCGGACGATGACCGACCCGGCCGATTGCGGTCCGGTGACGCTGGCCTTCTGCCAGGACGTGCAGGCTGAAGCCTATGACTATGCGGTCAGCTTCTTCGACCCGCGAACCTGGTACCAGCGCCGACTCCGGCCCGAACACCACGAGCTGCACCGCGCGGCGGCGACGATCCGGGCGGCCAGTCGCCCGATGATCGTGGCCGGCGGCGGCGTGCACTACTCCGATGCGACCGAGGAGCTGCAAAGTTTCGCCGAAACCCACAACATTCGCGTCGCCGAGACGCAGGCCGGCAAGTCGGCGCTTCCCTGGGATCATCCGCTGAACCTCGGGCCCATCGGCGTGACGGGGGGCGAGCCAGCCAATACCGTCGCCGCGGAGGCTGACGTGGTGATTGGCATCGGCACACGCTTCCAGGACTTCACGACCGGCTCTTGGGGCCTTTTCGCCAACCCCGAACGCCGGCTCGTCAGCCTGAACGTGCAGGCCTACGACGCGGAAAAGCACGGCGCCATGCCAATCCTGTCGGATGCGAAAACCGGCCTTGCAGATCTTTCCGATGCCTTGGACGCTCTGCGCTTCGATGCCGATGCTGTCGAGCTGAAGTCCGAGTGGTTCGCGCGGGTCGATCCCCTAACCTCCGCGCCCGAGGGCAACGAATTGCCGACCGACATGCAGGTGGTCGGCGCCGTGCAACGCGCGGCGAACGAAAACACCGTCGTTATGTGCGCCGCCGGCACCATGCCGGGCGAGTTGCACAAGCTGTGGAAGGCGGGCCGGCCTGGCTCCTACCACATGGAGTATGGCTTCTCCTGCATGGGCTACGAGATCGCCGGGGCGATGGGCATCAAGATGGCCGAGCCCGAGAGAGACGTGATCTGCTTCACCGGCGATGGCACCTACATGATGGCCAATTCCGAGCTGGCGACAGCGGCGATGATGGGCATCTCCTTTACCGTGGTCGTCACCGACAACAGAGGATATGGGTGCATCAACCGGCTTCAGATGGGCACCGGCGGGGCTGAGTTCAACAATCTGCTGGATCACACGATTCACGCGCAGCCCTCGGCCATCGACTTTGCCAAGCACGCCGGAGCGATGGGGGCGACCAGCGTCAAGGTCTGCTCGATTGTCGAACTGGAAGACGCGCTCGCCAGACGCGACGGCGTCAGGGGGCCATATGTCATCGTCATTGATACCGACCCTTACCCATCGACTGAGTACGGTGGCACATGGTGGGACGTTGGCTTGCCGGAGGTCTCGGAACGGGCAGAGGTAAACAAGGCCCGTGCCGATTATGTCGAACACAAGAAAACACAGAGGGCAGACTGATGGGCGTCAAAATCGGTATCTCCCTGATTGCTTGGCAGAACGACGACCTGCCGGAACTGACCTGGGAGTACACGACCGAAGGCGCAATGGAGGATGCGGCGCGTATCGGCTATGCGGGGGTCGAGCGGGGCCGCCGCATGCCTGCCGATACCGAGGGCCTGCGCGCCTATCTCGACCGTTATGGCGTGTCTCTGTGTGGTGGCTGGTGTTCTGGAAACCTCATGCTCGCCCCAGCAGACGAGGAGTTTGGCGCAATCCGCCAGCAGGTCGAACAATTCGTGGCGTTGAACGCTCCCTGCATCGTCTATGCGGAATGCTCCAACACCGTCCAGGGCATGATGAACACGCCCGTCAGCCAGCGCCCGAAGCTGAGCCGGGACGAGGTGACGGGCTATGCCGCCAAGCTGTCCGAACTTGCCAAACGTGTCTCGGACACGGGGATGGTGCTGGCCTATCACCACCACATGGGCGCGATGGTTCAGGATGCTGAGGACATCGACTGGCTGATGGAGGGATCGTCACCGGAGGTCACCCTGCTCTATGACACGGGGCATTTGCATTTTGCAGGGGCTGACCCGGCTGCCGTCCTCGATAAGTGGGGGAACCGCGTGAGCCACGTGCATTTCAAGACCGTCCGTCAGTCGGTTCTGGACAGGATCCATGCCGAGAACGGCAGCTTTCTCGATGCGGTGGCAGGCGGGGTGTTCTCGGTGCCGGGAGATGCCGACGGTTGTATTGATTTCCAGGCGATCACCGACCTTCTGAAGGCACAGGACTACGACGGCTGGATAGTGGTCGAGGCCGAACAGGACCCCGCCAAAGCTCCTCCGTTTGAGTATTCCAAGCTCGGATATGAACATATCCGTGAAATCTGTGGCCGCTCCGGCCTGGCGATTGAAGATTGAGGACTGACGTCATGCCCGATCTTCTCAGAAAGCCCTTCGGAGCCCATGGCAAGGTCCATGAGATCACGCCCGAAAACGCAGGCTGGCGTTACGTCGGCTTCTCGCTCTACCGGCTGCGGAAGGGCGAGGCGGTGGGCGAGGCGACGCGTGACCGCGAGGTCATCCTAGTGATGGTGGAGGGCAAGGCGGCGTTCACCGGCGCGGGCAAGGACTGGGGCGTTCTCGGCGCGCGCATGGACGTCTTCGAGAGGACGCCGCCGCATTGCCTCTATTTGCCCAACGGCACAGAGTGGGAGGCGAAGGCCGAGACCGATTGCGTCCTCGCCGTCTGCTCTGCGCCAGGCAAGGGCGGCCACGAAGCGCGCCGCATCGGGCCCGACGGCATCACCCTGACCGAGCGCGGCAAGGGCACAAACACGCGGCACATCAACAACATCGCGATGGAGGCGGAGGATTACGCCGACAGCCTCCTCGTCACTGAGGTTTTCACGCCTGCGGGCCACTGGTCGTCCTATCCGAGCCACCGCCATGACGAGGACGACTTTCCGCGCATCACCTATCTGGAAGAAACCTACTACCACCGGCTGAACCCGGCTTCGGGCTTCGGCGTCCAGCGGGTCTACACCGACGACGGGCGGCTCGACGAGACCATGGCGGTCGCCGACGGCGACGTGGTGCTCGTCCCGCGCGGGCACCATCCCTGCGGCGCGCCCTACGGGTTCGAGATGTACTATCTCAACGTCATGGCCGGCCCCCTGCGCAAGTGGCGCTTCGTGCCCGCGCCGGAGGTGGATTGGATCATGGAAAGAGACAAGTAGGATTAGAGAGACTCGGGCACGAGAAGCTGCGGGGTGAGATAATGCTGGCCCGATGTTTCACTGGGCCCGCTTCGCGCTGCCTCGATCATCAAGCTGACTAGGTATCGACAGATGTCAGGGAGCGGCGTCGCGATCGCAAGGCTGACATATCGGTCTGAGAGCGCCTTGCGGCTCTCGTTTGTAAGTTCGTTGACGACCAGCGCTACCTTGCCGGGCGGTCTCACCTCTCTTAACGCGGCGATAGCGCCTTCCATGCCACCGCCCGCGACGTAGATTCCACGAAGATCGGGATGGCGGTCGACGAGATCGAGCGTCGCCTCGTAGGTGACCTGCCGCGTCTCCAAGTTCACGATGGCATCCAGAAGCTGGAGGTGTGGAGCGTAGTCTCTGAGATAGCTTCTAAGACCCGTCTCTCGCAGAATATGACCGTGCCAGCGGTTCCCGCCGATGAAGACGGCGACCTTGCCCGGCTCACGAACCTGCGTTGCGATCATCCACCCGGCGATACGACCGACCTTGACATTGTCGAGGCCGACATAGCTTTGCTGCACGCCCGACGCGGCATCATTAAGGAGCGAGAACACCGGCTTACCATCGTCCTGCAAGGCGCGGATCGTTTGCGACAGCGTGGGGTGGTTGATGGCGGACGTCGCAAGCACTTCGGCCGACTTGGAGGCTTCAACGAGTTCGGCGGCGAACTCGGATGGCGCTTGAGACGAAGAGAACCTGATTTCACACCGTCCGCGAACCTCGGCACGGTTCTTGACGGCGATCTCGAGTTCGCTGGCGAAATTGCGATAAAACTCCTGGGACGGCTTGTGCAGGACAATGCCCAATCTGACAACCGGCCGCGCAGCATCGAGCTTGATGGCGTCCAGCTTCTTCGTCGGATACCCGATGTCTTCAGCAGCGGCGAGCACGCGCTCGACCATTGTGGCACGAACGTTCGGGCGCTCGTTGAGAACGCGGTCAACGGTGGCCACACCGACCCCCGCAGCCTCTGCCAGATCCTTCAAAGTGGGGCGACGTGTCTTCATTCCAAAGCTGAGGTATTCACATCATCATAGGCTGATTAATGATGTATTTTGATGCGAAAAGCAATGCCGAGTATTGAGAGCATCGCTGGTCTCAATGTATCTCACAGGAGATGATACTCCGGGAGGAGACCATGACGAAGCGCGACTATTCACTGCTCGGTCCGGATGCCGAGCGTGCCGTCGAGACGGGGCTGGCGACCGCCGAGTGGTATCACACCGACATTCCTCGCAAAGAGATGAAGGCGCTGATGCAGCGCTCGGACCAACCCGCAATCCGGGATGCTGTCATCCTGTTTGGGTCAATGATCCTGATTGCGGGAATTGGCATCGCGCTCTGGCCGTCTTGGTGGTCGGCTCCGTTCTGGCTGGCTTACGGCGTGCTCTACGGTTCGGCGATGGACAGCCGGTGGCACGAATGCGGGCATGGCACCGCCTTCAAGACGCCGTTGATGAACAACGTGATCTATCAGATCGCGTCCTTCTGCATGATCCGCAACCCGGTCACGTGGCGCTGGAGCCATGCGCGGCATCACACCGACACGATCATCGTCGGCCGTGATCCCGAGATTGTCGCGATGCGGCCGCCGGCATTGTTCCGCATCTTCCTGAACTTCTTCGGCATCGTCGATGCGTTGAACGGCTGGATGCGTATGATCATGAACGCCGCTGGTCATCTCGATTCCGAAGAGGCGACCTTCATCCCCGAGCAGGAACAGCACAAAGTCATCGGCGTGGCGCGCGTCTGGGTGCTGATCTACCTCGCGACCATCGTGCTCGCCGTCGCAATGCATTCGATCCTGCCGCTTATGGTGATTGGTTTGCCGCGGCTCTATGGCGCCTGGCACCATGTGATGACCGGGATCATGCAGCACGCAGGCCTTGCTGAAAACGTGCTCGACCACCGGCTGAACAGTCGCACAGTCTACGTCAACCCGATCAGCCGCTTCATCTACTGGAACATGAACTATCACGTCGAGCACCACATGTTCCCGATGGTGCCCTATCACCGGCTTCCGGAGTTGCACGAGAAGATCAAGCACGACCTGCCGGCGCCGAATACCTCGATCCTCGATGCCTATCGGGAAATCTGGCCCGCTCTGAAGCGGCAGCTTCGCTACGAGGATTTTTTCGTCAAGCGTGAACTGCCCGGATCGGCGCGTCCCTATCGGGAAGACTTGCATGAACAGGCGCTTAGCGTCCCGGCCGAATAGCTATACAGGGGAGGACAACAGTATGGCTGAGTGGATCGATGCCTGCGGAATGGACGATGTGGATGAAGAGGACCTGATACGCTTCGACCACGGCGATCGCACCTTCGCGATCTATAGAAGTCCGAACGATGAGTTTTTTTGTACGGACGGGCTCTGCACCCACGAACAGGTGCATCTCGAAGACGGTCTGGTGATGGACTACGTGATCGAATGCCCAAAGCATAACGGGCAGTTCGACTATCGCACCGGCGAGGCGAAGCGCGCGCCGGTCTGTGTCAATCTGAACACTTATCCGGTCAAGGTCGAAGGCGACCGCGTATTTATCGAGATCTGACATGGCGGGGATCGCCATCATCGGCGCCGGTGAATGCGGGATACGCGCTGCGTTTGCGGCACGAGACGCGGGATACGAGGGTGCAATCTCCGTGATCGGTGATGAGCCCGTACCGCCTTATGAAAGACCGCCACTTTCGAAACCCGACGAGACCGGTGCAATTGAGAAACCCATTACCAACCCGGAGGCGTTGGCCGAGAAGGCGATCAACCTTCAAACCGGTATTTCCGTTACCCAACTGGATCGCGCTGAACGCAAGGTGCGGCTCTCGGACGGAACGTCGATGCCTTACGAGAAAATGCTCCTCGCGACAGGTGCGCGGCCGCGAGCCTTGAGTTGCCCTGGCGGAGAGAACGCGAAGGTCCTACGGACGGTCGCGGACGCCCGGACCACATATCGTGCAGCGGCTTCGGGTACGCGCGTTGTCATCGTGGGTGCCGGGCTCATCGGGCTGGAGCTCGCGGCGCTTCTCTCTGCGCGCGGCGCAGGGGTTACGGTTCTCGAAGCCGGTCCACGTCCGCTTGGGCGGAATGTCCCGCGCGGCTTGGTTGCTGCACTGGCGAACCGGCATCGCGAACAGGGCGTCCAGATCATCTGTGACGCCAGCGTCGTGCTATGTGCCGAGAACACGGTGGTACTGGACAAGGAGCGGATATTCGAGGCCGATCTTATCGTGGCCGCTATTGGAGTAGTGCCTAGCGTCGAACTAGCCGAAGCGGCGGGACTGAGCGTGCAGAACGGAATATGTGTCGATGACAGCCTCGTGACGGATGACCCGTTGATCTACGCCGCAGGCGACTGTGCTTCTGTGAAGACATCCGGTGGCACGTACCGACGGTATGAAACCTGGCAAAACGCGCGGGCGCAGGGCGAGATGGCAGGACGAAATCTTGCCGGTAGCGACGCGCAGTTCGATGTACCGATCTGGTTCTGGTCAGATCAGTACGATCTGGGACGCCAGGGGGTCGGCAATACGTCAGGGGATCCGTCAGCGATCCGTGCGCTCGGAAACCAAGCCCAGATCCTGTTTTTTCTGGACGGACAAGACAGGCTTAACGGGGCGGCGGGTCTCGGCCCGGGGAATACCGTGGCGAAAGACATCAAGATTGCGCAACGGCTAATCGGATCCGAAATCAACCCGGCGCTCTTGTCGGATCCGTCGCACAACATGAAGAAACTGCTCCGGGCGGCCTGAGCGATGCGGAGGAAGAATGGGACACTATCACAAGCGGCCGACGGTCGCGGACATCCGCGCGCTCAAAGGCAAGCGCACGCTTTCCATGCTCTATGTCGATACCCTGGACGAGGCCGCGGCCGCGGCCGAGGCCGGCATCGACATGCTGTCGATCATCGACCCGGTGTGGACACCCGAGATGCGCGAAGCGGCAGGCAATTGTTTTGTCCAGGTCGGCCTTCTCTATGGGGAATTGGTCACCCAGGAAGATTACCAGCGCGCCGCGCATCGCGCGATGCAGGTTGGCGGCGATTGCGTCTATTGCGCCTCGTCGCTCAGTACGATCAAAGCCTTGTCGGATGATGGAATTCCGGTAGTGAGCCATGTTGGATTGATTCCGTCGAAGGCCACCTGGACCGGCGGGTTCAAGGCGGTTGGAAAAACGGCCGAGAGCGCGCTCGAGGTCTTCAGGCACGTGAAGGCGCTTGAAGACATAGGATGTTTTGGGGCCGAGCTAGAGGTTGTGCCCGACCGTGTCGCTGCCGAGATCGCCAAGCGGACCAAGCTGGTTCTTCTCGGGATGGGGGCCGGTCCTCATGCCGATGCGCAGTATCTATTTGCCGAGGACGTGCTGGGATACACGCGCGGTCACAAACCGCGTCATGCCAAGACGTATCGCGATTTCCGAAGCGAATTGGACCGGCTTCAGAAAGAACGCATCGGCGCATTCAAAGAGTTCGACGCGGATGTAAAACGCGGGGCCTATCCCGCGTCAGAGCACTCAGTACCCATCTCCGACGAGGAGCTTGAGCGATTTGTGTCTCAACAATCAGAGGATGACAAACGCTGAGCGCACTTTGGTGGCTACTGGATAGTCGTGCTTGCAGCAAAATGGGGTTCGCTCCTTGCGAACCATATTGTCGTGCCATTACGCGACTGCCTGAACACGGCGAGCCATGTGTGATGAAGGGCTGCAATCTGCGGTGAAGAAGACCTTGATACAGTGGATTTTGGTAGCCGCTCCGTCCCGCGTGTCGTTTGTAAGAACTGACCGCAGCGAAGGGTCGGCTTGGAATCAGCCGGATGCGGCGCGATTGAACGACCGGTCTAGGGACATCCCCTGCGTTGCCGAAACGACGGCGCTGCAAGCACGACGGTTTTCTGCGCAAGCAATAGCCGCAACTGCACAAGCCCGCTTAGTCCGCGCAGCGGACCTAGCTGGCCTCGCGCATGGAGCGTATGGCCGGTTTGGCAAAGCTGCACCGCAAATGAACGGGCGTAATGCGCGTGACGCGAACGATATGGCTATTATGTCCGGCACCTAATGTCCAAGCGACGAGCGATTTCAAATCTAGGTTCTCACAAATGTCGCGAGAGCACGGATCGCCGCAGCGTAGCCTTCAACACCAAGCCCAGCGATCACGCCTTTCGCCACACCCGAGACATAGGAATGGTGCCGGAACGGCTCGCGCCGATGGATGTTCGAGATGTGGACCTCGATGATCGGGAAGTCGCACGCCGTCAGTGCATCGCGAATTGCCACGCAGGTATGCGTATAAGCTGCCGGGTTTATCACGATCGCGCAGGCTGCCTCGCGGGCTAGCTGAACGAGGTCGACAATGTCCCCTTCATGATTTGTCTGGTGGAACGCAATATTGAAACCCAACTCATTCCCGACCTTCAGGCATAGCTGTTCGATGTCCGCCAACGTTTCGAGGCCGTAGATCTCTGGTTGCTGCGTTCCGAGCATGTTCAAGTTCGGACCGTTGATGACGAAAATCGTCCGTGTCACTGATGATTGCTCCCGTCATTGCTTCGTCCGACGCGAACGATTTGTCGGCAGAGTTCGGAAGCCGCCTCAAGGCTGCGCGCTGTCGCGAGAGCCATCTGGGGCACGATCATCCATTCGAGCGACCAAGCTGCGCCCGACCGCTCCTGCTCATGGACCAGCGCGTGATGTATGCCGGAGACCTGAACCGCATTGAACCGGGCCAGCGTCACAAGAAGCTCGGCGAGAATGGGGTTCTGTTTGTGGGGCATGGCGGAAGATCCGCCACCATCCGCCAGATCGATTTCGTCCACACCCTGTTGCGCCATCAGGCAGATATCCTGACCCATCTTGCCCAGCGTACCGGTGATCAACGACAGATGACCTGCATATTCCGCGATCCCGTCACGCCTCGCGTGCCATGATCTCGGTGGGTTGCCGAGGTGAAGGGCGTCTGCGAGAAACTCCGCGATGGCGAAACTCTTGCCGCCGGTTGCCGCGCGATTTCCTGCCGCGCCGCCGAACTGCAGCAACTCAACGCGATCGCGTACCTGCTCGAGGCGCCGGAGATGATCGGCAAGCGGCATCTGCCAAATCACGATGCGGTCGGCCGCGGCAATAGGCAGCGCCGCCTGCATTCTTGTGCGGCCCATCAGGGCGTTGTCACCAAACCGCTTGGTAAGATCGCCCAACCCCTGAGACAGCCGCTCGATGCGTGCCGTGAATAGATCGCTCATCTCACGCAGCGTCAGCGCCAGCGCCGTGTCGATCACATCCTGAGAGGTGGCGCCACGGTGTACCGCATGGGCATTCGCGCCCGCCGCAGCCTTCAACTGCACGATGAGCGCGGGTACGGGCAGTCCGTCACGCGCCGAACCCCTGCGGAGAGCCGGCAGGTCCGGCGCAAAGCCACCAATCGCCTTGGCCGCAGCGTGGGCAATGTCCGAAGGCACGATACCGACGTGGCCGAGCGCCTGCGCCCATGCCTTCTCGAACGCGAGCATGTGGCGCATTTGCCTCTCGGGCGACCAGATTGCCGAGGCCTCGTCGTCGCCAAAGAGGCCACCTAACCAAGGATGTTCAAAAACGTTTGTCATCAAAGCCGCCCGTGAAGGACCGAGAGGTGTCGCGCTACCATCTCCGGCGCTTCGATGCAGGGTAAATGCCCGACACCGTCGAGAAGATTGTAGTCGGCTCCTTGGATCAGGTCTGCAAGCTTCCGGACCGTCGCAGGCGGCGTCGCCAGATCGTCGGATCCTTCGACACAGATTGTCGACAGCTTCAGACTTGCGGATGTCGCGACAAAGTCTGAATCGCGGATCGCAGCGCAGATGCCGGCATATCCGCCGGCGGGAGTGCGGGTCAGTATGTTGCGATAGACGACTTCTGCCGGCCAATCCCGATGAAAATCCGGCGAAAACCATCGCTCAAGAATCGATTCGGCGAGGCTTGCGATACCGGTCTCACCGACCGCCGCGATCCGCGCATTCCAGCCGGCCGCATCGTCGATCCGGGCACCGGTATTGCATAGCATCAATCCGGATATGAGGTCAGGACGGGCTGCGGCCAGCCCTTGCGCAATCATCCCGCCGACGAATATGCCGCAGATTAGCGCCGATTTCAGCCCGAGCGTGTCCATGAGGTCCGCGACATCGACGATATGCGCGTCCAAGCTGATCGGCCCCTCGTCAGAGAGTTCTTGGCCGCGCTTGTCCATCCGCAAGGAGGGAATGTCCGGGTTCACGCGGTTCACTACGCCATCCCAGATGCGGAAATCCGTGCCGAGGGAATTCAGGAACGCGATCGGAGTCACGGATTCCAAGCGCGGCGAGAACCGGTAGTGGAGCGTCACGTCGCGCGGCTTGGAAAACTGCATACTACGCGTCGCCTTCAGACAATCGTCGCCTCGGTTGCGGCACGGAGTTCGTCTTCGCTGACGCCCTCGGCGGTCTCGACGATCTTCAGGCCGCCCTCGACCACGTCGAGGACGCCGAGATTGGTGATGATCCGGTCGACG
>NZ_OMOQ01000007.1 GCF_900302475.1 Defluviimonas aquaemixtae | reverse complement strand
TCGGATCTCCGGTCTTGGCGTAGTTGCGGATGAGGTCGTTGTCCAACGGGTCGATGTCGTTCTGGCCGAAGACCGGCCCGGTCAGTTCGCTGGCCGAGTTCTGAAGCGAAAGAAGCGCATAGTGAGGGGAACGCGCGACGCTGGTCTTGTAGTTCGGCGTAAGCGCAGGGGGGTGCCACTCACGGTCGCGCTGGTGGAGTTCGGCGAGGCGGAGCGCCTTGCTCATATCTCGACCCCCATATCGAGGTAGGTGTCCTTGATGATCCTAATCGCGTGATTGGCGCGCGGCACGCCCGCATAGATCGCGACATGCAGCATCGCCTCGCGGACGTCATCGGGCGTAGCGCCTGTATTGGCGGTGGCGCGGACATGCATCTCCAGTTCCGCGTGATTGCCCTGCCCCGCCAGGAGCGCAAGTGTCAGGAGCGAACGCTCACGAGGCGTGAGCCCAGGTCGCGACCAGACGGTGCCCCATGCACCTTCAGTGATCAGTTCCTGAAACGGCGCGTCGAACTCGGTCTTCTTCGCCTCGGCACGATCCACGAGGTCGTCGCCCAGAACCTTGCGGCGGGTCCGCATCCCTTCCTCGTAGCGATCCGTCATTCAAGCCTCTCGCACTTGGTCCAATGCTTCATATCGCGACTATCCGTACATCAAATTTGATGGTTTCAACCTTGCAAATCACCCATCGGCTACAAGTACCGATCCCCACCTGCGCCTGCGTCAGTTCAAATGTTTCCTCGAAATCGCCGGCTCGGTAGACCTTTCGGGCCCTGCCTGCCATATGAGCGTCTCCCAGCGCGCCGCGCCGAAGACAGCGAAAGAACTCGAGCAGATCCTCGGCAAGCAGGCATTCGACTGGCGGAGCCATCCTGCTCACCGCCCCCGACCTCGCGTCGGCGCTCGGTGAGCTTTCAGTGATCTTTCCTCCGCGCGGGGTGGTCGTGGGCGAGATCGCCAGGGGCCATCTGTGTGCCATGGAACGCGGATCAGGCATTCTGGCAGGGTTCGTCGGCACCGTCACCGCGAGGACACCGCCCCTCAACATCAAGCGGATCGCACTCGTTGCGCATCTGAAATGGTCTGCGCAGGGCGATGCGGGCTGGTTTCCAGGCCCTCAGGCTGCCGTGCCGCCGCTGTGTCCACGCGGCTTGTCACGGTGGACCGCGTCAGGCAGCTTCCCTGCGCCAAAGCGGCCAATCACGGGCGCGCGAGATCAAGAGGATGAGAGGCGGGCTTTCATGACGGACGTGTTCCATCACTCTTGGCTGGGCGGGCTCTTTGGCGACGACGAGATGGCGGCGATCTGGTCGGCCGAGAGCCAACTTGCGAACATGCTGCGCTTCGAAGCCGCGTGGAGCCGCGCCCTTGGCCGCGCGGGGCTCGTCAACGCAACTGCGGCGAACGCGACGGCCGAGGCGATCCTGACGGTCAAACCCGACATTGCGGAGCTGCGCGACGGCACGGCCCGCGACGGCGTCCCGGTCCCGGCCCTCGTGGCCGCGGTCAAGCACGCGTTGCCTGGCGCGGACAATTCCGTGCACCAGGGCGCGACGTCGCAGGACGTGATCGACACCGCGCTTGCGCTCAGCCTGCGGGCGACGTCCGACCTGTTTCTTGCGCGCATCGCCGCGCTCGAGGCAGCGCTGCACGGCCTCGCCGACAAGTTCGGGCGCAACACGATGATGGGGCGCACACGAATGCAGGCCGCCGTCCCCATCCGCGTCGCCGACCACATCGACGCATGGTCCGGGCCGCTCGCCCGCCACGGCGCGCGGATCGCGGACATCCGTCCGCGCGTCGAACAGCTTCAATTCGGCGGCGCCGCCGGCAACCGCGCCGCGGTCGGAGACGCAGCGCCGGCAATCGCCAAGAGCCTAGCCACGGACCTCGGCCTCGCCAACCCGCCGCGCGCCTGGCACGCCGAGCGCGATGGCGTCGCGGAATACGGCGCGCTTCTGTCGCTTCTCACCGGCGCGCTCGGGAAGATGGGGCAGGACATCTGCCTTATGGCGCAGCGGGGCATCGACGAAATCCGGATCCGTGGCAGTGGCGGATCTTCGGCCATGCCGCACAAGCAGAACCCAATCCCAGCCGAGATTCTAGTCACACTCGCGCGCTTCAACGCGACGCTCGTCTCGGGACTGCATCATAGTCTGGTCCACGAACAGGAACGCTCGGGCGCAGCCTGGGCGCTGGAGTGGATGATCCTGCCGCAGATGGCCGAGGCGACAGCGCGAGCGCTTACGCTGGCGACGTCTCTGACCGAACATACGGAGGTGATGGGTCGGTGACTGGCGGACGGCTTAGGCGCATTCATGCGAGCGGCTGTCCACGTGGATTGCGCGCCGGTCCTGATCCGCTACCATAGCTCCATCAACAACGAAACTGCGGGCAGAGACATGGGCATTACAAGACGTCACTTCGGGCTTGGTTTCACCGCGTTTGGACTTGCCGCATGCAGTGGCACTTCGCAGCTCGACGTCGTCAGTCGAAGCGGCGGGGGGTTGCCTGCTGACCTGCGGCCTGCTCCGAATGCGGGCTATGACGCCTGGGTCGCGGCGTTTCGCGGGCGCGCCAGAGGCCACGGCATTTCAGAGGCCACGCTCAACGCGGGATTCCGAGGCACCGGGTATCTCCCCGGCGCCGTCACGCGTGACCGCAATCAGACCGAATTCGCGCGCAGCCTCGAGGACTACCTGTCCATCGCCGTCTCCGACGAACGCCTGAAAAAGGGCCGCGCCGCCTTCGCCCGGCACAGGGCGACCCTTGGGGCGCTGGAAGACAGGTTCGGAGTCGACGCCGAGATCATTGCGGCGATCTGGGGGCTTGAGAGTTTCTATGGCGAGCGCCGGGGCGATGTGCCCGTGGTCTCCGCCACCTCGACGCTTGCCTATGACGGGCGCCGCGGATCGTTCTTCGAAAAGCAGCTCGTGGCCGCGCTGAAGATCCTCCAAAACGGCGATATCACTCCGGCGCGCCTGACCGGCAGCTGGGCCGGTGCTATGGGGCATACTCAGTTCATTCCGACATCGTATCTTGCCTATGCGGTCGATTTTACCGGCGATGGCAGGCGCGACATCTGGTCGGATGACCCCAGCGACTCCCTTGCCTCGACCGCTGCCTATCTCGCGCGCAGCGGCTGGTCGCGAGGGGTGCGTTGGGGGGGCGAAGCCGGCACCGGCGCGCCTTCGGGCCGCTTGATCCAGCCCCAGCCGGGCGGGCCGCGCTTCGCCGTCACGAGCAATTTCGGTGCGATCAAGCGCTACAACAACTCTGACGCCTATGCGATCGGGGTGGGCCACCTTGCAGACCGTATCGGCGGCGCAGGCCCCCTTCAGGGGAGTTTCCCACCCGACGCCAACGGAATGACGAAGGATGATCGGATCGCGCTGCAGAGGCGCCTGACCGCAAGGGGCTTCGATACCGGCGGTACCGATGGCGTGATCGGGCCCAACACCCGTCAGGCCATCAGCGCCTACCAGTCGAGCCGCGGCCTACCTGCGACAGGAGAGCCCTCTTTGGAACTGCTTCGCAGTCTCGGCTAGCGTTGTCGCGCGAAGCTGGAATCTGGACCGGTGGCCAGGCGCATCAGGGAGCGTCGCTTGACTGGCGGTTCGGGGCCGCTGCGGAACCAGCGAGCAGACCGCCATCGATCATGAGCTCCGTGCCCGTCATGTATGCGGCCTCATCCGAGGCCAGCATCACGACCACCGCGGCGACTTCCTCTGGCTGGCCGAAGCGGCGCAGTGGAGTGTCGGCGACAAAGGTCGCCATCCGCGTCTCCCTTTCCGGGCCGGTGCCGAGCATCGGCTCCCACATCGGCGTCAGGATGGCCCCGGGATGGACGGAGTTGCAGCGCACCGCGAGCCCCTGTTCGGCGCAGTAGAGCGCCACGGTCTTAGTATGGTTGCGGATCGCCGCCTTGGAGGATGCGTAGGCCGCCGCGCCCGGAATGCCCACGACGCCAGAACGCGACGATATGTTAATGATCGCGCCCGTGCCGCGCGGCCGCATCGCCCCGATCGCGTAGCGGCAGCCAAGAAAGGTTCCATCGAGATTGACGCGATGCACCGCGCGCCAGTCCTCGACGCTCGCATGTTCGGGGTCCTGCGGGGCGGCGCTCTCTTCGAAGCCGGTGACACCGGCATTGTTCACGACGACATCTGCCTCGGGACAGGCGCGCGCCAATGCCTGCCAGTCTGCCTCCGAAGCGACGTCGAGTCGCAGGCTCTCGCCTCCGATTTCTTGGGCGACGCGCGCCGCAGCTTCCGCGTTCTTGTCGGTGACGACCACACGAGCGCCTTCGGCCGCGAAGGCGCGGGCGATTGCCGCACCTATTCCGCGCCCGGCCCCGGTGACAATGCACAGCTTGTTTTCAAGACGTTTCATTCAGCCTCCATTCGGCTTCTTGCTGGTATCACTACGCGGCGGCCGGATTCGCCTCAGCGAGCAACCGGATATCGCCGCGATCCTCACCGTCTCGCCCCGGGAGGGGAACTTAACCCTGATCAACGCTCCGCCCGGATTGCCTCCGCGCGGAGCACATTTGACACTATGTATCGATCGCGCACCCCGATCATTCGTCCTCGCGATACTCTATGACACTGCGATCGCCTCTGCGCCGCTTCTGGTTTCTCTGCTAGGTCCTTGCCCAGTCGGTCCGCGACCTCGTGGACGGGGCGCTTGTGCTGTCTGCTTCGCGCGACCGGTCAGGCCGGGCGGTGCGCCGCTGGAATCTGGTCCTGGCGCCCGCCTGCTTCAGGCGCTTTGTATACATCGAGAACCGGTGCCTGAGACGCCTGCATTTTCGCAGAAGCCCACGGCGACATTGCAGCTTCCAGCGACCACGTCACTGGCCGTATCCCAACGCAACCTGCCGCGATCGGCGCGGCCGGATGCGAAACGGAACAGCAGCATGACAAATATCGAACGAAACCGGGCGATCGTGACCGCCTACGTCGAGGCGCTGAACGCCGGCGAATTCGACCGGCTTGTCGCGCTTTTTGCGCCTGATGCGAGAATCCAGGGCGTCACCGGCGCTGGCGGGCTCGACTTCGCCATGCCAATCTGGAAGCAGCTTTACGAAGGTCTGAACATGCGCCTCGAAGTGCAGGAAATGGTGGCTGAGGGGAACCGGGTCGCGGTACGCTACCACGAACATGGCCGCTGGACCGGCCCGTTCCTGGGCTTTAGCGAGCCGACCGGCAAGACCTACGAACTCGTTGCCATGGAGTGGTTCGAACTGGAGAACAGCCGGATCGCGGGGCGCTGGGGTGCGCGGGACGGAGCCGCCCAGGCGCGTCAGCTCGGCTTCCCCGCGCCCGCTGCCCCGGTCGGCAAGACGGCCGCTGCGGCCTGATCGCTCGCGCCGGTCGACCTGCCGCGAAATGTGCGGAACCTCTCGGTCGCGGCGTCGACGAAAACCCGCACATGCGCGGCATCGCGCTGTCCGGCGCGATGGATGAGCCAGATCGGCGCGCTGATGGAATGCTGTGGCAGACAGCGCACCAGTGCCGGATCGTCGGCCGCGACAAACATCGGCAGTGGCGCGATGCCGATGCCGGAGCGCGCCGCCGCGATCAGATTCGGCACAGAATTGCAGCGCAGCGCAACCGGGGCCTCCGGCGCAAGTCCGGCCAGCCAGCGATGCGCCGGCAGACGCGTCATCGCGCCGCTGCCGGCGATGACGCGGTGGCCGGCCAGATCGGACGGCATTGCAGGCAGACCGTGGCGAGCGGAATAATTGGCACCGCAATAGAGCGCCCAATGGCTTTCTCCAATCCGGCGGCCGACGAGTTCGGGCTCTGGATCCGGTTCACCGAGCCGGATCGCTACATCCGCCTCGCCGGAGCGCAGATCAAGTCTGCGATCTTCGGCCAGGAGTTCGATGGACAACCCCGGCCAGGCCTCTCGCAGTTCGGCGACCAGCGGCGCAATAACTCCCATCGCCAGGATCTCTGTCGTCGTAACCCGAAGTTCCCCCGAGACGACGCGCCGCCACGCTCCGGCGGTGTCGCCGAGTGCCTCGGCCTCGCGCTCGACGCGGCTGGCCAATGCCAACGCTTCGCGCCCGCGTGCCGTCAGGGCATAGCCGCTCGCCCGGCGTTCGAACAGCGCCACGCCGAGCGCCCGCTCCAGCGCGTCAATCCGTCGGGCGACCGTTGTCTGATTGACGCCGAGCCGTCGCGCGGCAGCAATCGTCGAGCCCGCCCCGGCAACGGCGATAAGGTATCGAAGATCGTTCCAGTCGTACATCACCGCCTCGCACTAAGAGATGGCACAGGGATCTTGGTGAGTTCGGAGCGGATTCGGCAACTTCGGAATTGTTGCGCGTTAGTAGGTACGATCACGTATCGCACAATCACAGCCGCATGTCATTGAATATGTGAACAAATCCCTCTACCCGACACAAGTGCGACGCTCGACAGCCTACTCTGCGGGCAGAAACTTCATTAGCTCCGCCAGAGTATCGGCCTCTTCAGGCGGCTTGTCCCACCGGAGCCTTGCGATGCGAGGGAAGCGCATCGCGACACCGGATTTGTGTCGGCTGGAGCGGTTGAGGCCCTCGAACGCGATTTCCAGCACGAGGCCGTGGTCTCGCTCGGCGCGGACCGCGCGAACCGGGCCGTAACGGCCGGACGTGTTATCGCGGACGTAGCGGTCGATCCGGCGCAACTCTTCATCGGTGAAGCCGAAATAGGCCTTGCCGACGGGCGCCAGCGTGCCGTCTTCGGTCCAGACCCCGAAGGTGTAGTCGGAGTAAAAGCTCGACCGTCGGCCATGTCCTCGCTGGGCATACATCAGAACAGCGTCGATCAGATAAGGGTCGCGCTTCCATTTGAACCACGGACCCTTAGGGCGGCCCGCAAGATAGGGACTGTCCCAGCGTTTCAGCATCAGCCCCTCCATCACCGGATCGGGCGGTTCGGCGCGGTGGCGGGCGAGCATCGACCAGTCGTCGAAATCGACGAGCGGTGACAGGTCGAGGCGGGCGGGGTCGCAGGCGGCGACGGCGGCTTCGAGCCGGGCGCGACGGTCGCTGAGCGGGAGCGGACGGAGGTCTTCGCCCTCCCAGATCAGGATGTCGTAAGCCCGAATGAAGGCCGGATTCTTCGCAAGCATCGCCTTGCTGACCGTCTTGCGGTTGAGCCGTTGCTGAAGATTTGCGAATGGCGCCACCGCATCGCCTTGACGAACGAGCAGTTCGCCATCAAGCGCGCCCTCGAAATCCAGCGCGTCGAGGATATCGGGGAAAGCGGGGGAAATGTCGTCGCCGGTGCGGGAATAGAGCCGCCGGGTGCCCGCCTCGCTGACCGCCTGTACGCGAATCCCGTCCCATTTCCATTCGGCCGCAAAGTCTGCGGGGTTGAGCGCGTCGGTCTCGCCCTCGTTCAGCGGCGTGGCGAGCATCACCGGACGGAAGGGCGCATGGCCCGCGGCTTCGGGCTTCGCCGCCCGGCCCTCGAGCCAGGCCAAGAGATCTTCGTACGGCGGCGTGAGGCCGTGCCAAAGCTCCTCAATCTCGGCGAGCGGCACGTCACCGAACTCGGCCAGCGCCGTCTTGGTGAGCCGCGCCGAAAGCCCGGCGCGCAGGCCGCCCGTTGCAAGCTTGATCAGCGCGAAGCGCGTGGAGGCATCGAACCGGTCGAAAAGCTCGGTGACAAGCGCGGGCGCCTCGATTTTGCCAGCGGATGAAAGACGCCGGACGACCTGGGACAGCGGCAGGTCGCCGTCGCCGCCCCCTTCCCAGATCAGCGCGATGGTCTCTGCCAGATCGCCGACATAGTCATAGGAGAGGCGGAACAGCACCTCGTCCACCCGCTCGCCCACCAGCGCGCGCAGAAGCGCGGGCTTGACCGAGGGCAGGTCCAGATCGCCGGTGAGTGCCGCAAGTGCATAGCCGCGATCGGGGTCGGGCGTCGCGGCCAGGTAGTCGCGCACAAGGCGAAGCTTGCCGTTTCGGGAGGGCGTGAGCACAAGCCGGTCCAGTAGCTGGGCGAAAGCCTTCATTCCGGTTCGTCCTCGTAACCGACAAGGTTGAGCGGCCGGGCCGCCTGACCCTGAAGCTCGCACCAGCGCACCAGCGCCTCCTCTCGGCCGTGTGTAACCCAGATTTCCTCGGCCCCGACCTCGGTGATGGTCTGCGTCAGCTCCGGCCAGTCGCAGTGATCCGAGATCACCAGCGGCAGTTCGACCCCGCGCTGGCGGATGCGCTGGCGAACCCCCATCCAGCCAGAGGCGAAGGAGATCACCGGATTGGGGAAACGCCGCGCCCATGGTGTGCCGAAAGTCGATGGCGGGCCGAGGACTACCTGCCCCGCGAAGGCGTCACGAGGGCCGTCCTGCGTCGCTGCGACGAGCGGCCCAAGCTCGATACCGCGCGCGTTGTAGTAGCCGCAAAGCCGCATCAGCGCGCCGTGCAAATGGAGTGGCGCGTCGTAGCCCGCGTCCCGCAAGAGCCGGATTACGCGCTGCGCCTTGCCGAGCGCGTAGACGCCCACGAGATGCGCGCGGTCAGGATTGGCGACGACGGATTGGATGAGCTTGCCGATCTCGTCTCTTGGCGGCGGATGACGAAAAACCGGCAGGCCAAAGGTTGCTTCGCTGATGAAGATGTCACAGGGTACAAGCTCGAAATCGGCGCAGGTCGGATCGCTGCCGCGCTTGAAATCGCCCCCCGCGACGACGCGGGTGCCCCCGGTCTCGATCACGATCTGCGCGGAGCCGAGGATGTGGCCGGCGGGTACGAACCGCACGCGCGTGTCGCCGATATCGGTCCAGCCGGTCCCTGCAGCCTGTCGGCTTCCTGAGAAATCCTCGCCATACCGGATCGCCATGATCCCAAGCGTTTCCTCGGTGGCCATGACCGCGCCGTGGCCTGCCCGTGCGTGGTCACCGTGGCCATGGGTAATGAGCGCATGATCCACGGGCCGAACCGGGTCAATGTAATATCCGCCCGCCGGGCAGAAGAGACCCTCCGGCCGCGGCAGGAGTGGTGGGGGCGCCTTCAACCCGTCCTGCGCTGACAGGGAAACCCTTCCGAGATCTGGCGGCTGGGAACACGAAGACCCCGCGCGTAGACTTGGAGGGACGGGGCGACGAGCGACGCGAGTGTCACGAGAAGCAAGGCTTCCATTTGGAACTCCGGAATGGATTTGCACGGATATGAATGTAACAAGTCAATGCACATTTCGTTCCCGGTCAACGGAACGAAATCGGTTCTTGAGCATTGGCTCGAAAATTCCGGGAGGAAACATTGCTTCGTCATGCTTTCGCACTTGCCCTGGTGGCGACCGCGGCTCCGGCCGAACAGATCGGAGAGGTCGGTGTCGACTGGCTGGGGAACGACATCATCATCGAGGCCGTCGCGGATCCCGACGTGAAGGGCGTGACCTGTCACATCGCCTATTTCGAGCGTGGGCTGATCGACCGCCTGCAGCAGGGCAATTGGTTCGAGGACCCGTCCAACTCCTCGATCGCCTGCGGGCAAACCGGCCCCATCGCAGTCGGCGACATCGACCGCGACGAAAACGGCGAAGAGGTGTTTCGGACCGGCCGATCGATCATCTTCAAGTCACTGGTGGTACGGCGGGTCTACGATGCGACGAACAACACGCTCATCTACCTCGCCCACGCCCGCGAAGTGCAGAAGGGCTCGGCCAAGATGTCGATCTCGACCGTGCCCCTTGGCGATGTACGTCCGTAATCAGGCAGCCTCTCGCGTGAGGCTAAGGCTGAACCCGATCATCTGAACAACGACGGACGACGCAAAGTTGCTGACAATGATCGGCAAGGCGCCGGACAGGCCGCTGCGCGCCGGGTTACCTGCGATGCTCGGGGTTCTCGTAGTCGTATCGGCACCCCGCCTTCCAGGCGCTGCGGTCGTTGCCGTGACTGGAATAGCCGCCGCTGTCGCGGAGCATTTTGGCGAGATGCATCAGATTCCACGTCATGATCGTCGTGTTTCGTTGCGTGAACTCGTTGTCAAAGCCCGCGCCGTCGCCGTCCTCTGTCTTGTCGCCGTATGACGGACCCGGTCCCGCCTCGCCGATCCAGCCGCAATCGGCCTGGGGTGGCACCGTGTAGCCGAGATGGCTAAGCGCGTAGAGCACAGTCATGGCGACGTGCTTAATGCCGTCCTCGTTGCCCGTGACGACACAGCCACCCGCCTTGCCGTAGTAAATGGACTGGCCCTTGTCGTTCAACTCCCCCGACATGCCGTAGAGACGCTCGATCAGGATGCGGCAAACGCTGCTCTCCTCGCCCAGCCAAATCGGGGTGCCGACGACCAGAATGTCCGCCGCCAGCACCTTCGGCCATAGCGCCGGCCAGTCGTCGCTGTCCCAGCCTTGTTCGGTCATGTCGGGATAGACGCCCGGTGGGACGGCATGGTCGAGAAGGTGCAGATGCTCCACGGCGACGCCATTCTTTTCCATGATCTTCGCAGACACGTTCAGTAGTAGCTGCGTGTGACTGTCTTTCGCGGCTTTCTTGAGAGAGGTGTTGACGAACAGTGCTTTGATCCCGGTGAAAACCAGATCGTGGTCAGTGCACAGCGCTTCCTGCTTTTCGGTCAGCATCGTTCCTCCAGTCGATCCCGCGTGTCGGCGAACCTCAACACCAGTTGGCGATCGGGGTTTCATGCCTGCTGCGAGAAACGTACGCTTCGAGCGCGGAAAAATTCCGTCAATCTGCGGCGCCCGCGGCAGCTTGAATCTCGGCTGCCTCTCTCGCTATCAGCCTGAATTCTTCGGCCACCGTTGAAGATATCGCAAATGCGCTGTCGGGGAAAACACCCGGATCCTCGGCGTGATCGGTTGCTATCGCGTCATCGGCGATCATTCTGCGAAGCCGCTCTCTCGCGGCTGGGCCATCTCCGATCACCGTTGCCAGAAGCGCCGCCAGAATGCGCCGATGGGCAATAAGCTTGCCCTCGATCACTTCGGGCTTGTCGTGGCTGTCATCCATGGTGGATCTCCCCAGGTTGGATGAGATGGATAATGTTCCGATCGTGGCCTGGGTTCCGGCAGGTCCCCAATTGCGCTGCCCCGTGTCGGCGTCAGAAACCATCGGAACAACCTCGGCTCGCTAGCGTTTGTTCGAGGACTTCTTCATCAATACAAAAGGGAGAATGGTCTTGAGCGCTCCTCGCACGGACATTGAAAGGCAGAAGCAACGACATCTGGGGCCGCTTCTGGGCATGGCGCTTGTCGTGCTCGTTGGCGTCGGAGCGATATTGTTTTGGATGTTCGACGAAGTAGAAGAAGCGCCCTCCCCCGCAGAGCGCGGAGCGGTGGAGCAGGTGCTTAATCCATCGGCAGACGGGGGTGAAGGATCCGTGGAAACGCCGGAAGAACAGAAGCCGGAGGAGGTCGAACCGGACGTTGTGGTGCCGACAGTCGACAATTGAGAGGACAGCAATGACTGTGAGCGTCTCGCGGATCCGCCATAGGAAATTGTGAAGAACGGCGATGAGTCCGGCATCGCGAGTGTGACGGTTCCTGCTGGATCGCACGCTCATGATCGTGCCAAGCATTCACAAAACTGTTCTGACCGCGCATCTGCGTCATTCGCAAGAATTTTTTTCAACGAGGCCGGCGACTCATTCCCGGTTGCGGTGATCTCGTCCAGATCTCACAACAATAAAACAGGAGACTGGCGCTATTCGACCGTGTCAAGGCATAATGATATGGCTCGACTGGCTCTGGCCAAGACATTGACGGGAGGGGAATGCTGCAATCGGCCCTGCTGAAACAAGTTATTGATGCCGTGCCCGATGGCGCCGCGGTCATCGCGTCTGACGGCACGATCCGATGCGTCAACGACGCTTGGCGACAGTTCAGTTGCGCCAACGACGGCGATCGGACGTCCTATTACGTCGGAGAAAACTACTTGCGAGTTTGCCGTGACAGTTCGGGTGAAGGATCCGAACTTGCGACGCGGATAGGGGCCGGGCTTTCCCGCGTTCTCGCGGGCGGACAGGAGTTTTCTGCGGAGTACCCCTGTCATTGCCCATCCGAAAAGCGCTGGTTCATGGTCATCGCCAAACCTTTGGATCTTGATGGAGCCCGTTTTGCGCTCGTTCTGCATCGCAATGTTTCGGCGGAGAAGCGCCACGAGATCGAAGCGACCCACGCCGAACAGAACGCGAAGAACCTTGCGGCGATCGTCGCCACGATGCCGGACGCGGTTGTGGGTCTCGACCTTGAGGGGCACATAACCAGTTGGAACGAAGCGGCGCAGAAACTCTACGGATACGACCGCAGCGAGGTAATCGGTCGGTCAGTAGAGTTCTTGTTCCCGCCCGACTCATCAAAGAGCGTGGGGGACCACATCGCCGATATCGTCTCGAACGGGTTGAGAAATTTTGAGGTCGTTCGTCAGACCAAGACGGGACAACGGCGGAGAATTGAGATCACCGCCGCGCCCATCCGATCCGTCTCCGGCGAAATTATCGGCGTTTCAAACGTCAACCGCGACGTGACCGAGCAGCGCCGGTCGGAACAACGGCTGCGCGACGTGCTCGACAATCTCTTCGCGTTCGTTGGCGTTCTGAATCTTGAGGGAACCCTGATCGAGGTGAACCGCGCACCGTTGGAAGTGGCGGGCCTGGAAGTAAAGGACGTCATCAGGAAGAAATTCTGGGACTGCCACTGGTGGAGCTACTCGCCCGACACTCAGACGCAATTGCAGGACGCCTGCAATCGCGCGCTTGCCGGAGAACTTGTCCGCTACGACGTGCAGGTTCGCGTCGCCGGCGAACAGCTCATATGGATCGATTTCCAGCTCGCTCCGCTCAGGAACGAGGACGGCGATATCGTGAACCTCATTCCCTCGGGCATCGATATTTCCGACCGGCACGCCGCGTTGAAAGCCTTGAAATCCTCGCACGACACCTTTCGAAGCCTGGTGGAGCACTCCCCATTCGGCATCTATACGGTAGACGCCGATTTTCGCATTGCGCATGTGAGCGATGGTGCCCGGAAGGTCTTCGCGAATGTTCATCCCTTGATCGGGCACGATTTTGCGGACGCCCTGCGCATTCTCTGGCCCGAACCATTCGCGACCGAGGCAATCGGGAGGTTCCGGCACACGCTGACGACTGGAGAGCCGTATCGGTCACCACGAACCATCGAGCGCAGATCTGACATCGGCGAAACCGAATCCTATGACTGGAAGATCGAGCGCATCACGATGCCGGATGGCCGCCCGGGCGTTGTGTGCAACTTCTATGATCTTTCCGAGCGGCAGCGATATGAAGAGCATGTTCGATTTCTCATGCGAGAGGTGAACCACCGATCGAAGAACCTGCTTACGGTGGTTACGTCCATGGCGCGCCAGACCGCACGCGGCAGTTCTCCGGACGAGTTCGTCGACCGATTTTCCCAGCGACTTCTCGGGCTTTCCGCTTCGCAGGATCTGATCGTGCAGGGAAACTGGGGCGGAGTCACCGCAAAGGACCTCATAAGATCACAGCTCAATCACCTCGCTCAAGAGGTGCGCTGCCGCCGCGTCAAGATCGCCGGACCCGACTTGATGCTCACGCCCGGTGCTGCGCAAGGCATCGGGATGGCACTGCACGAACTGTCGACCAACGCGCTGAAGTATGGCTCACTTTCAGTTCCCGACGGTACCGTCGCGATCGGGTGGGGCGCCAGCCAGGGGGACAAGATCTTTCACATCAGCTGGCGCGAGCATGACGGTCCCGAGGTCACGCCGCCAGAGAAGACTGGCTTCGGCCGAACCGTCATTGAAAGGATGGCAGCGATTTCCGTTGGTGGAGAAGTCGAGCTCGTATACGGTCCGACTGGTGCGTCGTGGACTTTGACAGCGCCGCTCGCACAGGTCGTGATGAGTGCCGAAGCAGAATTGCCGTAGCTGATTTGGAGCCGTTGGCCATGACTTGTCGCATCATCGTCGTGGAAGATGAGCCCTTGATTGCGCTCGACATCGAGCAGGCAGTGGTTGAGGCGGAGGGAGCGGTCGTCGGAATGGCGCACACGCTGAGAGATGCGCTAGCCATGATGGATGCGGTGCCATGCGACGGCGTCGTGCTTGACGCCAATCTGGGCGGCGAAACCGCCAAACCCATCGTGGATCGGCTGAGGACCAAGGGTGTGCCCTATGTCGTGGTTTCAGGATACACGCGAGATCAGCTCGGTTTCGTGGACAATGGAGCGCCGCTCGTCGGAAAGCCGTTTTCCTTCGCCGAGCTGACCGTGTCCATCCGCGCTCACCTGATGAAGCCGCAGGCGTAGCTGACATTCGCCCCGAGGCTTGAGCGGTTCGCCGAGCCCTTTTCCTGCCCACCCCTGATGCAGCCGGTTGACCTGCGGAACTCGGCATCAATGTCGCCCTCGTCACATTGGCAGAGTCATTTGCCGCCCCCGACGGTCTCGCTGCCGCCGCGGGTCAGGTAGTAGGCGCCAAGGATCGGCAGGAAGGTTACCAGGACGACGACCATGGCGACGACATTCGTCACCGGTCGCTGGCGGGGGCGGACCAGTTCCTCCAGCATCCAGATCGGCAGGGTCTGCTGCTGTCCGGCGGTGAAGGTCGTCACGATTACCTCGTCGAACGACAGCGCGAAGGCGAGCATTCCGCCGGCCAGAAGTGCTGTCGAGATATTGGGCAGGATCACGTGCCGGAAGGTCTGGAAACTATTGGCGCCAAGGTCAGCCGACGCCTCGACGAGCGATCCCGCAAGCCGCCGGAAACGGGCGACCGCGTTGTTGTAGACGACGACGATGCAGAAGGTCGCGTGGCCAAGCACGATCGTCAGCGTCGAGAACGGGATCTCACCGAGATTGAAGGCTGACCGCAGCGCGATCCCCGTGATGATGCCCGGCAGCGCGATGGGCAGGATCACCAGAAGCGAAATCGCCTCGCGCCCGAAGAATTTTGCGCGGCTGACGGCGGCGGCGCAGAGCGTGCCGAGAACGAGCGCGACGAGCGTAGAGACCGCCGCGACCCTCAGCGAGAGACCAAGTGCAGCCCAGACATCGGGCCGGTTCCAGGTGACGCCGAACCATTTCGCGGTGAGCCCCGGGGGCGGCCACTGGTAGGAACGGTCCTCAGTCGTGAAGGCGTAAACGAATATCAGGAGGATCGGCAAGTGCAGGAAGGCGAGGCCGGCGAAGGCCGCGATCTTCAGTCCGAGAGAGGCGCGATCAGAGTGCATCGAACGCGCCCCTGCGTTTCGCAGCCCAAAGGTAGAATCCCATAATCACGATCGGCACCACGGCGAATGCCGCGGCAAGCGGGATGTTCCCGGCCGTGCCCTGATGCGCGTAAACCGCTTGCCCGATGAAGAGCCGGGACGACCCGATGATCTGGGGGATGATGTAATCGCCAAGCGTCAGCGAGAAGGTGAAGATCGATCCGGCGATGATTCCCGGCAGGGCGAGCGGCAAGGTGACATGGCGGAGCGTCTGGCCAGACGTCGCGCCGAGATCGCCGGACGCTTCCAATAGGTTTCGCGGCACCCGTTCTAGCGACGCTTGCACCGGCAGGATCATGTAGGGCAGCCAGACGTAGAGGAAGACGATGAACGTGCCGATATAGCTGACCGAGAGCGAGCCACCGCCGATCACCGGCAACGACAACACCGCGTTCAGCACCGCGCTCGCCCCGACCCCATCGACCGCCCAGTTGAGAATGCCCTCCTTGGCGAGGATCAGCTTCCACGCATAGACCTTCACCAGATAGCTCGACCAGAGCGGCAGCATGACGCCAAGATAGAACAGGGCCTTCATCGTCCCTCGCGCGTGGCGGGCGGCGTAGTAGGCGATGGGAAAGGCAACGATCGCGGCGGTGACAGTGACGGCTGCCGCCATCAGTGTCGTGCGCAGAATGATATCGAAGTTCGACGGCCTGAGCAGTTCGGCATAGGTCTTGAGCGTAAATTCGTAGCTGATCAGCCCGGTGAACTCGTCGATCGAGAAAAAGCTCTGGACCAGGAGCGCGAGGAGCGAGCCGACATAGATCAGGCCGAGCCACAGGAGCGGCGGCAACAAGAGGGCAACAAGCAAGAGCCGTGGTCGACGCCAGAAGAGGTCCGAGAGGCGAGGCGCAATGCCGGGGCGCGCCGCCTCCATCACTCCTCCTCCATCCGGTGCAAGGCCGCCGCGGCCCAGCCTAGCCCGACCGAGGCGCCCTCGGCAGGGGTTAGGCGTCCCGCGGGCACGGCGACCGTCAGGCGTTCACCGCCCACATCCACCGTGACCCGCTTCACCGGCCCGATATACCGTGTTGAGACGACTGTGCCGGCAAGCCGGCCCGAGTCGGGCTCGGTCACTTCCATCGCTTCGGGTCGGAGGCTATGCCACGCCGCCTCGCCCCCTACTCTTGCGCTGAGAGTTGGCGGGAGCACGTTCGCCGACCCCACGAAATCGGCGACGAACCGCGTGCGTGGCCGCTGGTAGATCTCTTCAGGGCTGCCCGCCTGCACAATCCGGCCTTCGTCAAAGACCGCGACGTGATCGGCCATCGACAGCGCCTCGCCCTGATCATGGGTCACGAAGACGAAAGTGATGCCGAGTTGTTTCTGCAGCGCCTTGAGTTCGTCCTGCATCGCCTCGCGAAGTTTGAGGTCCAACGCGCCGAGCGGTTCGTCGAGCAGCAGGACGCGGGGACGGTTCACGAGTGCGCGCGCAAGCGCGACCCGCTGCCGCTGCCCGCCCGAGAGCTGCGCCGGCTTGCGGTCGCCGTAGCCGCCCAGCTTGACCAGTGACAGCATCTCCTCCGCCCGGTCGTGGCGCGTGCGCTTGTCGAGTCCGCGAACCATCAGCCCGTAGGCGACGTTGTCCCGAACCTTGAGATGGGGAAAAAGCGCGTAGTCCTGAAAGACGGTGTTCACCGGGCGGCGATTGGGCGGCAGGTTCTCCGAATTCTCCCCGAAGATCCGCACATGCCCCGACGTTGGACGTTCAAAGCCCGAGATCAGCCGCAGGCAGGTGGTCTTGCCGGAGCCGGATGGCCCCAGTAGGGCGAAGAAGTCGCCTTCCTCGATCGCTATCGTCACGTTGTCGACCGCCCGCACCTCACCGAAATGGCGCGAGACATGATCGAATTCGACGGCATTAGGCATGGACATACCGATACTTTGCCCCGGCGGCGCTGCCGCCGGGAAAGTTTCATCAGGTTGGGCGGGAAATCAACGGCCGCCTATCACGCCGATGTAGTCCGAGACCCAGCGGTAATAGGGCACGCATTCGCCTTGGCTGGCGCAGTCGGACACGGGCGTCGTCCAGAACTTGATCTTCTCGAAGTCGTCGAGACCGTTCTTCGTGCAGCCCTCCGCCGTCTGCATGCCCCGCCCGTCAGTGCAGGCCGCCGGCACCGACGGGTTCGCCCCGAACCAGACCGAAAGGTCGGATTGCAGGTTCGACGCAAGCGAGTGCTCCATCCACATATATGCGCAGTTCGGATGCGCGGCATCGACATGCATCATCGTCGTATCGGCCCAGCCCGTCGCGCCTTCCTCCGGCACTACCGAGGCAATGGGCTGCCCCTCGCTTTGCAGGATATTCACCTGGAACGGCCAGGAGCCCGATGCAACGACGCCCTCGTTCTTGAAGTCGTCCATCTGGATGAAGGCGTCGTGCCAGTAGCGATTGACCAATTCGCGCTGACCGCGCAGCAAATTCAACGCCGCGTCGTACTGCTCCTGGTTCAGCTCATAGGGCGAGGCGATGCCGAGCTCGGGTTTGTGAAACATCAGGTAGTTCGCCGCGTCGGCGACGTGGATCGGGCCGTCATAGGCCTGTACCCGGCCTTTGTTCGAGTTGCCGTCGGGAAGCGACATTTCCTCGAAGACGACGTTCCAGGAGTTTGGCGCAGTGTCTCCGAATACTTCAGAGTTGTACATGAGGACATTCGGTCCCCACATGTAGGGTGTGCCGAAATGCTCGCCCTCCACGGTGTGCCACGGCGCGTCCTTCAGCCGGTCGTCGACGGTGGACCAGGACGGGATAAGGTCGACATTGATAGGCTGAACCCGCTTGCCAGCGATGAGGCGTAGCGAGGCGTCGCCCGATGCGGTGACGAGGTCGAAGCCGCCTTCGTTCATGAGTGCGACCATCTCGTCGGAGGTGTTCGCTGTCTTGACGTTGACCGTGCAGCCCGAGGCTTCCTCGAACTTGGTCACCCAGTCGAAGGCCGCATCGGTTTCGCCGCGTTCGATGTAGCCGGGCCAGGCGACGATATCGAGCTGCCCTTCGCCCTCGCCGATCTCGGTCAGCATCTCGGCCAGGACAGGCTGTGCGGCGATTAACGCGGCGGCACTCGCGGTTACAAGTAAGCGTGCGGACATCCCAGTACTCCCTGTTGATCTCGAACCTGCGCGCGCGGATTTCCCGTCTTCGACGCAGTCGCGGAAAGTCTGCGCCGGTTTTCAGTTTTCGCAACCTCAAAAATTAGGAAAGGTATTGCCGGACTTGCAGATACTCCGGACAGCGAAGGTTCAGAACAACGACTGGTCAGGCCGCACGAGATTTCGGTTGATCGATGACATCGGTGTGCGTTGCGGCGACTCCTGCAATCCGTATTTCCCAGACCGTTACAGCGCCGACACGTTTCTGGCTCGGCGCAACCATACCGATCTGCTACTTGCATTCTGCGGGCAGTTTCCCGATAAGGTGTGTGGAATATATGTTACCGCTAACAATCGGAACATCATGCTTAGAGCTCAGATGCCCCACATAGGCTTGCGAGAAGATATCCTGCGGCAACTCGCCTACGTTGTCGGAAAGGACCCGGAGCATGCGACGCTCTACGATTGGCGAATAGCGCTTTCTCATGCGGTGCGAGAGCGCATCGTTGACCGCTGGTTCGCCTCCACGCGTCGGACCTACGAGGAAGGCGCCAAGCGGGTCTACTACCTCTCGATGGAATTCCTGATCGGGCGGCTTCTTGAGGATGCCATTACCAACCTGAGACTCGACGAGGCGGCCGAATTGGCGTTCCGCGAGTTGGGGATCGACTATGCGGCGGTTCTTCTGGACGAGCCCGATGCGGCGCTTGGCAACGGTGGGTTGGGTCGGCTGGCCGCGTGCTTCCTGGAATCGCTCTCGACCATCGGATGCCCGGCCTACGGCTACGGAATCCGCTATGAACACGGGCTGTTCCGCCAGAGCTTCGAGGATGGACGGCAGGTCGAGGCACCGGAGACATGGTTGCTGCAACATCACGTATGGGAATTCGAACGGCCCGAAGCCATGTTCCAGATCGGTTTCGGCGGGGAGGTTCGCGAAGCCGGCGCGCGCGCCGTCTGGGAACCGACAGAGGCAGTTTTTGCCGAAGCGTATGATACGCCTATTGTCGGTTGGCAGGGCCGCTGGGCCAACACCCTTCGCCTGTGGAGCGCCCGGGCGGTCGATCCATTCGACCTAGAGCGTTTCAACCTGGGCGATTATGTCGCGGCCGCCGCACCCGAGGCCTTGGCCCGCACGATCAGCCGGGTTCTCTATCCCGACGACACGACCGAGCCGGGCAAGGAGTTGCGACTGAAGCAGGAATTCTTCTTCACCGCCGCCAGCCTGCGCGACATCCTTCGCCGCTTCGACAGCGAGTATGACGACATTCGCAAGCTGCCCGCGAAAGTCGCGATCCAGCTCAACGATACGCATCCCGCGATTGCGGGGCCAGAGCTCGTCCGGCTGCTCCACGACGAGCGGGGACTGGAGTTCGATGAGGCGGTCGCCCTTGCGCGCGGGACCTTGTCCTATACGAACCACACGCTTCTGCCGGAGGCACTGGAAAAGTGGTCGGAAGGGTTGATGGGGCGGCTTCTGCCACGGCACATGACGCTGATCGAGCGGATCGATGCGCTACATGCCCGGGAGAACCCGACCAGAAAGGCGGCGGCGCGGGCGAACGGACAGGTGAACATGGGCGAGCTCTCGTTCGTCATGGCGCACAAGGTGAACGGGGTTTCAGCGCTCCATACTGAGCTGATGAAGGCTACGGTTTTCGAGGACCTTCACCAGCTTCACCCCGATCGGATCGTGAACCAGACGAACGGCGTCACGCCGCGCCGCTGGCTTTTGTCCTGCAACCCGCGGCTCAGCGCGCTTGTCACCGAGGCGATCGGCGAAGACTGGGTGGACGATCTGGAGCAGCTCGCGAGGCTCGAGCCGCGCCTAAGTGATGCGGGCTTTGTCGAGGGCTTCGCGGCGGCGAAGCGTGCCAACAAGGTCGATCTGTCGAACTGGATGGCGCAGGGACACGATCTTCTTGTCGACCCCGAGGCGATGTTCGACGTCCAGATCAAGCGTATCCACGAATACAAGCGCCAACATCTGAATATCCTTGAAGCGATCGCGCTTTGGCAGGAGATCCGCGCCAACCCCGATGCAGGCTGGGCACCGCGCGTGAAGATCTTCGGTGGCAAGGCGGCGCCCGGCTATGTCTTCGCCAAGAAGATCATCCGGCTGATCAATGATGTTGCGCGGGTCGTCAATGCCGATCCCGTGACGAGCCCCCATCTGAAGGTGGTGTTTCTTCCAAACTACAACGTCTCGCTGGCGGAGCGCTTGATCCCCGCTGCAGATCTGTCCGAGCAGATCTCGACCGCCGGCAAGGAAGCCTCGGGCACGGGCAACATGAAATTCGCACTGAACGGCGCGCTGACAATCGGAACGCTGGACGGCGCGAACGTGGAAATCCGCGAACGTGTCGGGGAGGAGAACTTCTTTCTCTTCGGAATGACGGCGGATGAGGTGGTGAATCGGCGCGACATCGCCAACCACGCGGCGAAAGCCATTGCGGCCGACACGCGACTTGAACTGGCGCTCAAGGCCATTCGCGAGGGTGCGTTCTCCCCGAAGGAGCGCGATCGGTATCGCGACATCACCGACAATCTCGCCGGGCCAGACTATTTCTTGGTGTGCTCCGACTTCGCCGATTACTGGCGCGCCCAGCGCGAAGCTGACGCAGCCTATCGTGACAGTGCTGCCTGGACGCGGAAGGCTGCGCTTAACACTGCGCGGTCGGGTTGGTTTTCCTCGGACCGGACGATCCGCGGCTACATGGGCGAAATCTGGAACGCCGGCTCCCTCAACCCCTGACTACAACACAGGTTTTCAGACAAACGGCACAACGTTACGTTCTTTTCATGGCCCATGGCGAATCTAAAACGATGGAATACAATCTTCCCCGTGAGGTGATCGCCCGCATCGAGGCGGGGCTGCACGACGATCCGTTCTCGGTTCTCGGTCCTCGCGATCACGATTCGTCGAGATGGGTGGTGGCACTCGACCCAGCCGCCACAAGCATGACCGCCACTGTCGGCACCAAGACCTACCCGTTGCAACGGATCGAAGGGTCGCACGCTCTGTTCGCGGGCAAGGTACCCGGCGCCAAGCCCTATCGACTGAAGTGCGCGGGCGGCGACGGAGGAACTTGGGAATACGAAGACGCCTATCGCTTCGGACCCGTATTGGGCGAGATCGACGAGTATCTTCTTGGCGAGGGTACGCACAGGCGTCTTTGGACAGTGCTCGGCGCTCATGTGATGGAGCACGAGGGCGCGCGGGGCACCCAATTCGCAGTCTGGGCGCCGAATGCCCGCCGCGCCTCGGTTGTCGGCGATTTCAACTTCTGGGACGGGCGGCGGCATGTCATGCGCCGCCGGGGCGCGACAGGCGTCTGGGAAATTTTCATCCCCGGTGTGACTGAGGGCGCCGTCTACAAATATGAGATCATCGGCGCTTATGGGACTGTCCTGCCGCAGAAGGCCGATCCGGTCGGCTTCGGCGCCCAGCATCCGCCGGATAATGCCTCCATCGTCCGCGACATCGCCGGCTATGGCTGGAAAGACGGCAACTGGATCGAGAAGCGCGGCGGCCGGAACGACCGCGCCGCGCCGATCTCTATCTACGAAGTCCATCTCGGATCGTGGCGGCGAAAGGAGGGCGGGCGCCGGATATCCTATAAGGAGGCCGCCGAAGAACTGGTCGGGTACGTCACAGACATGGGCTTCACCCATATCGAGCTTATGCCGATCAGCGAATATCCTTTCGACGGTTCGTGGGGCTATCAGCCGGTGGGACTGTTCGCCCCGACGATCCGACACGGTCCGCCGCACGAGTTCCGCGACCTGATCGACGCCGCGCACGAGGCTGGGATCGGCGTCATCCTCGACTGGGTGCCGGGCCATTTTCCGGCCGATCCGCACGGGCTCGGCCAGTTCGACGGCACCGCGCTATACGAGCATGCGGATCCGCGCGAGGGGTTCCACAAGGATTGGAACACGCTGATCTACAATTACGGCCGCTCAGAGGTGAGGAACTACCTTATCTCGAACGCGCTTTATTGGCTCGAGGAATACCATATCGACGGCCTGCGCGTGGATGCCGTGGCATCGATGCTTTACCGCGACTATTCGCGGGACGAGGGCGAATGGGTGCCGAACGTCCACGGAGGGCGCGAGAATCTCGAAGCCATCGATTTGCTCCGTTCGATGAACACGCTGACCTATGGCGAGGTGCCCGGGATCATGACAGTCGCCGAGGAATCGACGTCGTTCCCGATGGTGTCGCGACCCGTCGACATGGGCGGGCTTGGCTTCGGCTACAAGTGGAACATGGGGTGGATGAACGACACCCTCGATTACATCCAGAAGGACCCGATCCACCGCAGGCACCATCATCACCAGATGACCTTCGGGCTCCACTACGCCTTCTCCGAGAACTTCATCCTGCCGATCAGCCATGACGAGGTCGTTCACGGCAAGGGCTCGATGTTCACGCGGATGCCCGGCAACTCCTGGGAGAAGTTCGCGAACCTGCGCGCCTACTACGGCTTCATGTGGGGCCATCCGGGCAAGAAACTACTCTTCATGGGGCAGGAATTCGGTCAGGCGGCGGAATGGAACCATGACACCGAGCTCGACTGGCGCGCGCTCGGCGATCCCAATCATTCCGGTCTTCAGCGCCTGATCCGCGATCTGAACAATCTCTACCGCGCGACCCCTGCCCTGCACGCAAAAGACTGCGAGCATGACGGGTTTCAGTGGATCGAGGCAACCGACGCGGACAATTCTGTCTTCGTCTGGGTCCGCCGCGGCGGCGAGGCGGACGCGCCCGTGGTCGTGGTCTGCAATTTCACGCCGGTCGAACGGCCCAGCTATCGTATCGGCCTGCCGAAGAGCGGATCATGGCATGAGCTGCTGAACACCGACGCCGACGTCTACGGCGGCGGAAACAGAGGCAACTTCGGAAAAGTGTCGGCGCAGGATCATGAGCATCACGGCCAGCCGGCATCTGCCGAAATCATGATACCACCGCTGGCCACGCTGTTTTTAACAAATCGTGACTAGGTGCCCGGCCGATCGAACGGCCGCGACAACGAAAGGGAGGGACGGACAATGGCGGGACCATCTCAGCGACTCGTGGCCCGGTCGATGGCATTCGTGCTCGCGGGAGGACGCGGCAGCCGTCTGAAGGAGTTGACCGACAAGCGCGCCAAGCCCGCCGTCTATTTCGGTGGCAAGTCGCGGATCATCGATTTCGCGCTGTCCAACGCGCTGAATTCTGGCATCCGCAAGATGGCGATCGCGACGCAGTACAAGGCGCACAGCCTGATTCGACATTGTCAGCGCGGCTGGAACTTCTTCCGGGCCGAGAGGAACGAGTATCTGGATATCCTGCCGGCCTCTCAAAGGGTGGACGAGAACCAGTGGTACCTCGGAACGGCGGACGCCGTCTTTCAGAACGTCGATATCGTCGACAGCTACAACGTCGATCACGTGATTATCCTGGCAGGCGATCACATCTACAAGATGGACTATGAGGTGATGCTGCGGCAGCACGTCGAGAGCGGAGCGGACGTGACCGTGGGCTGCCTGACCGTGCCGCGCGCCGAAGCGTCGGCGTTCGGCGTCATGGCGATCGACAAAGACGACAGGATCACAAGTTTCCTTGAGAAGCCGGCCGATCCGCCGGGGACACCCGACGATCCGGACGTGTCGCTCGCTTCGATGGGCATCTATGTCTTCAACTGGGGCTTCCTGCGCGACCTGCTCAATAAGGACGCGGCCGATCCCAATTCGAGCCACGACTTCGGCGGCGACCTGATTCCCGATATCGTCAAGAACGGCAAGGCGATGGCACACCGCTTCGTCGACAGCTGCGTGCGCAACGGGTCCGACGCGCCGGCCTACTGGCGCGACGTCGGAACGGTAGATGCCTACTGGAAGGCCAATATCGACCTGACGAGCTTCACACCCGATCTGGATCTCTGGGATCACGGCTGGCCGATCTGGACCTATTCGGAGTCCGTGCCCCCTGCAAAGTTCATCCACGACGAGGCCGAAAGGCGTGGTAGCGCAATCTCGTCGCTCGTCTCAGGCGGCTGCATCATCTCAGGGACAGAGGTGAGGGAGTCGCTGCTCTTCACGCAGGTCCACACCAATTCCTATGCCTCGCTCGTTCGCGCGGTCGTTCTGCCTTATGTGGTGGTCGAGCGGTCCGCTCGGCTCAGGAACGTGGTCATCGACCGCGGCGTCCACATCCCGCGCGGCCTGGTTGTGGGCGAGGACCCCGAGGAGGACGCCAAGTGGTTCCGCGTCACCGAGGGTGGCGTAACGCTCATCACCCAGCAGATGTTGGACCGGCGGGCCGCTGCCCAATGATCGAGGTCCTGTCGGTCACGTCGGAATGCGCGCCGCTCGTCAAGACAGGGGGCCTTGCCGATGTGGCGGGTGCGCTGCCCAAGGCGCTTGAGGCGCGCGGGGTAAGAACGCGCACGCTGCTGCCCGGTTATCCGGCAGTGAAGGCGGCAATCGGCAAGGGCCGGACCGTCATGAAGGACGATGACCTCTTCGGCGGATCCGCGCGGGTCATCGCCGCAAAGTCCGCAGGGCTCGATCTCCTGGTGTTGGATGCACCACATCTCTTCGACCGGGAAGGCGCGCCCTATCTTGGCCCGGATGGCAAGGACTGGCCCGACAATCCCGAACGCTTCGCGGCTCTGTCATGGATCGCCGCAAGCATCGCGGGCGGCGCGGTGAAGGGCTGGAACCCGGACATTCTCCACTGCCACGATTGGCAGGCGGGGTTCGGTCCGCTTTATCTGCGCGAACGGCAGCCCGGTGCCAAAGCCTCGACGATCATCACGATCCACAACGTCGCCTTTCAAGGCCTTGCCCCGGCACGGAAATTGAAGACTTTGCGGCTGCCCGCGTCGGGGATGCAGCAGGATGGGTTCGAATACTGGGGCGAGATAAGTGCCCTAAAGGCGGCGCTGGTGACGGCAGACAAAATCACGACCGTCAGCCCGACCTATGCGGGTGAGCTCATGACGGCAGAGTTCGGAATGGGCCTCGACGGCGTGTTGCGCTTGCGGCGCGACGACCTGTTGGGAATTCTGAACGGCGTTGACACCGAAAGCTGGGCCCCGCCGTACAAGAGCCCCGCCGGGAAAGTACGGTTCAAGAGGAAGCTTAGGAAGACGATGGGCCTGGGAGAGGCGAAAGGCCCGCTCTGCGTCGTCGTCTCGCGGCTGACCGAACAGAAGGGCCTCGACTTGCTGATCGATGCGCTGCCGCGGTTGCTGGACGAGGGCGGGCAACTGGCGCTCCTGGGTAGCGGCGACCGCACTCTCGAGCGGGCGTTCGAGCAGGCCGCCCGAAAATTTCCCGGTGTCGCGGTACGGATCGGCTATGATGAAACCTTGGCGCGGCTGCTCATAGAGGGCGGCGATGCGATCCTCGTCCCCTCGCGATTTGAACCCTGTGGCCTGACCCAGCTCTATGGGCTGCGCTACGGCACGATCCCGGTCGTCGCGTATACCGGCGGGCTGGCCGATACCGTCATCCCCGCCTCCCCGGCAGGGCTGAGGGCAGGCGTTGCGACGGGCATTCAGTTCCATCCGGTCACCGCTGACGCAATGTCACGCGCGCTTGACAGGCTCTGCGCTCTTTACAGGCAGCCTGACATGTGGCTGACGATACAGAAGAATGCGATGCGCCACCCGGTCGGCTGGCACCACTCGGCCGGAGAATACGCGGCGCTCTATGAGAGCCTGATATCGAGCAGATGACCTCGGAACCAACCATCAGCGCCGGCCGCGCCGCGCCGCTTGGCGCGAGCTTCGATGGCGATGGCGTGAATTTCGCGGTCTTCTCGGCCCATGCGGCGCGCATGACGCTGTGCCTGTTCTCCGAAGACGGAAAGACAGAAACGCACCGGATCGAACTGCCAGAGCGCGACGGCGATGTTTGGCACGGTTACATCGGAGGGCTTCGCCCTGGCCAGATGTACGGCTATCGCGCGGACGGCCTCTATGCGCCCTTCGAGGGTCATCGCTTCAACGCCAACAAGCTCCTCATCGATCCCTACGCCAAGCGATTGACCGGCCAACCGAAATGGCATGACGCGCTCTTCGGCTATGATGGCAAGCGCGACGATCTGAGTTTCGATGCGCGCGACAGCTCTCCCTACGTGCCGCGCTCGGTCGTGGTCGATCCAGCCTTTTCGTGGGGCGAGGATACGCCTCCGCACATACCGACCGAGGATAGCATCATCTACGAGGCCCATGTGAAGGGCCTGACGCAACTGCATTCCGGGGCCGCGCCGCAGGGCAAGTTCCTGGGTCTGTCGTCGGACGTGATGCTGGAACATCTGACGAGGCTCGGGATAACGGCGATCGAGCTGTTGCCTGCCCAGTCGTTTCTCAACGACCGGTTCCTGGTCGAACAGGGATTGACCAACTACTGGGGCTATCAGACGCTTGGATTTTTCGCGCCGGATCCGCGCTACTTGCACGACGGCGATATTCACGAGTTCCAGCAGATGGTAGCCCGTTTCCATGCAGCCGGGATCGAGGTCCTGATGGACGTCGTCTACAACCACACCTGCGAGGGCAACGAGCGGGGCCCGACACTGTCCTTTCGGGGACTCGACAATCTCAGCTACTACCGGCTGGCGGAAGACAAGCGCTTCTACGTCAACGATACCGGTACCGGGAACACGGTCAACGTGGACCATCCAATGGTGCTGCGGATGATCATGGATTCGCTGCGGTACTGGGTCGGGGTGATGCATGTCGACGGGTTTCGCTTTGACCTTTGCGCGACTCTTGGTCGGACGGCACGGGGGTTTGAAAACGGCGCGGCCTTCTTCGATGCGATCCGGCAGGACCCCGTCCTCGCAAAGGTCAAGCTCATCGCGGAACCCTGGGATGTCGGACCGGGCGGCTATCAGCTCGGCGCCTTTCCTCCACCTTTTCTCGAATGGAACGACAGGTTCCGCGACGCCGTCCGGCGGTTCTGGCGCGGCGACACGGCGCAAGTTCCGCGACTCGCCGATCGCCTGATGGGTTCGGCCATGCAATTCGACCACTCAGGCCGGCCGGCGACGACCTCCGTCAACTTTGTGACCGCTCATGATGGCTTCACATTGACCGACGTCGTCAGCTACGACCACAAGCACAATGAGGCGAACGGCGAGGACAATCGCGACGGCCACGATGCCAGCTATTCTTCCAACATGGGCGTGGAGGGGCCGACAGACGACACAGACATCCTTTCCGCCCGCGCCCAGCGGCGACGAAACATGATGGCGACGCTGCTTTTGTCGCAGGGAACGCCGATGATCCTTGGCGGGGACGAGATCGGCAACAGCCAGGGTGGCAACAACAACGCCTATTGTCAGGATAACGAGACAAGCTGGATCGACTGGAGCGCGGCGGACTGGCCGTTTTTCGAGTTCACACGGCAGATGATCGCGTTCCGAAAGGCGCATCCGATCCTCCGCCAGAAGCGCTTCCTTCATTCGCGCGAACGCGCCGCCGATGGGATCGAGGACCTGTTCTGGTGGCGCGAAGACGGGGAACCGATGGGCGAGGCGGACTGGACCGATCCCAACCGGAAGATCCTCTGCGCCGAGATGCGCACGGCGTCGGGAACGCCGGCCTATGCCGCGCTCGAGACGGCGGTATTCGCTGTCTTCAATGCGGGACCAAGGGCGCAAGTCGTCATGCCAACTCCGTTGAAAGGGATGCGGTGGATCTGCAAGGTGGATACGAGCGCGCCGGAGCGGCCATCGTCCGATGTCTCTCAGGGCTCGATCGACTGTCCGGCTGAATCGGTGATGGTCCTGACCCTCGAGCCGGCCGAATGACAGACCCGGTTGCCGAGCTTGCCGCGATGGCCGGCATTTCGCCGCGCTACACAGACTTCACAGGCGCGGCGCACGAAACCGGAGTGGAAACGAAGCGCGCGCTGCTCACCGCAATGGGTATCGGTGTGGCCCACGAAGCGGAGGCGGCCGAGCATCTCGCGTCCCTTCGGGCAGAGCGGGACAAGCGGTCCCTTCCCCAATGGATCGTCATCGAGCCCGACCGACCGGCAGAGCTGCAGCTGGAGCCGCAGACCCCGTGGACCATTACAGCGGAAGATGGCTCAGGGATTGAGGGCGCCGGGTCGGCGCTACCGCCGCTGCCTCTTGGCATTCACACGCTTGAGACAGGCGGCGAGGATACGACCCTGCTCTGCGCCCCTCGGTCCCTGTCGCAGCCCGAGCCTGCCTGGGGCGTGATCGTGCCTCTCTGGGGGTTACGGGGGCAAAGGCGGCCGGGCCTTGGAGACTTTAACGATCTCGCAATCGCAGGCAAGGCAATTGCCGCAAGAGGAGGCGCCTTCGTCGGGATAAACCCGATCCATGCCGGTTTCCCAATGAATTCAGGGTGGTTCAGCCCCTATTCCCCGTCTCACCGGCGGCGGCTCAACGTGTTGCACATCGCCACGAAAGGCGGGGAGACGTCCGGGCAGTTGGTCGACTACGCCCGCGAGGTGCCGGCCAAGCTTGACGCGTTGAAGGCCGCCTATCGATCCTTCTGCGCCGAGCACGATCCCTCGGTTTTCGAGCACTTCGTGGCCGAGGAAGGCATGAGCCTGCGCCGCTTCGCTGCCCATCAGGCTTTGTCTGCACGGCACGGCCCGCTCTGGACGGACTGGCCCGCCGATTGCCAGTCGCCCGCCTCTGCCCCGGTTGACGGGCTCGATGACGAAATCCGCTTCCATGCCTGGCTCCAATGGTCCGCGGAGGAGCAGCTTCGCGCAGTCAGCCGTTCGCTTGCCGATGCCGGAATGCGCCACGGGCTTTACCTCGACCTCGCCGTTGGCACCCATCCCGCGGGCGCCGAGACATGGACTGACCGGGACTGGTTTGCTAAGGGTGTCTCGCTCGGCGCGCCGCCCGACGCCTTCGCGCCGGGGGGGCAGAACTGGAACCTCGCGCCACTCAACCCCATCGCGCTCGTCAATGGACGATTTCGGATACTGGCCGAAACGCTCAGGAAACAGCTTCGATTTGCACGACTGCTCAGGATCGACCACATCATCGGCTTCGATCGGACATTCTGGGTGCCCGACGATGCCGACTTGCCCGGCGCCCACGTTCAGATGCCGCGGGACGCGCTTTTGGCTGTCATCCGGATCGAGGCGGCCCGTGCAGGGGCCACCATCGTCGGTGAGGACCTCGGACATATCCCAGCGGGCCTGCAGGACGCGCTGATCGCCTCGGGCATTTTGGGTTGCCGCGTGGTCCAATTTGAACATGGCGAAGAATTCCACCCGCCCGCGGATTACCCCGCGCTCACGCTCGCATCGTTCGGAACGCATGACCTGCCGACATGGCAAGGCTGGCGTATCGGCGCCGACATTGCCGTGCGGCGGACGCTGGGTCATATTGGTGAGAATGCCGCAGCCAGTGCCGGAAATCATCGCAGCCGAACGGTGCGGGCATTCGATGCCGCCGCGGCCGGGGAGACGCCCGATGCGATGCACGGGTTTCTTGCCCGGACAGGATCGGCGCTCGTCGCGCTTCAGGCAGAGGACATTCTGGACGTGGGGGACCAGACGAACCTGCCCGGTACAATACACGACTACCCGAACTGGCAGCGCAAGCTGCCGGTCGACGCAAGAGACCTCGGCGACGATCCTCGTCTAGAACGCGCCGCAACGATCATGCAGAAAGCGGGACGGTAACTGATGACCAGCCTCACGATAAAGACCCAGCCGATTGATGGGCAAAAGCCCGGCACGTCGGGGCTAAGAAAGAAAACGCGCATTTTCCAGGGCAGCCACTATTTCGAAAACTTCATACAGGCGATCTGGAACGGCATAGGCGGGGTGTCCGGCAAGACGCTGGTTCTGGGCGGCGACGGGCGTTACTTCAACGACCGCGCGGCGCAGGTGGTTCTGCGCATGGCGGCTGCGGGCGGGGCCAGGAAAGTGATCGTGGGACGGAACGCGCTGCTATCGACGCCAGCGGCCTCGCATCTCATCCGGCTCAACAAGACCGATGGCGGGATCATTCTCTCGGCCAGCCACAATCCCGGCGGACCGGATGAGGATTTCGGTGTCAAGTTCAACACCCCGAACGGCGGCCCCGCCGCCGAGACTGTGACGACCCGCATTTACGAGGCAACGCAGAGCATCAGCGAATATCACATCGTCGAGGCGCAGGATATCGACCTCGCCCACGTCGGATCGAGCGAACTTGACGGCATGCAGATCGAAGTCGTGGATCCCGTCGCCGACTACCAGGCGCTTATGGAGACAATCTTCGATTTCGACAAAATACGCGATCTGTTCGCGTCGGGCTTCCGCATGCGGTTTGACGCCATGCACGCGGTCACCGGACCCTACGCGAAGGCGATCATTGAAAACGCGCTCGGGGGGCCCGAGGGCACCGTCGTGAACGGCGTACCTTCACCCGATTTCGGCGGCGGCCATCCCGACCCGAACCCGATCTGGGCGAAGGATCTCGTTGACCGGATGATGGCGCAAGACGCGCCCGATTTCGGGGCGGCGTCTGATGGCGACGGCGACCGCAACATGGTCATGGGCCGGGGCGTCTACGTGACACCGTCCGACAGCCTCGCCGTCCTCGCCGCGCAAGCACGGCTCGTCCCGGCCTATCGCGGCGGGCTGGCGGGCGTCGCCCGGTCTATGCCGACCTCCCGCGCTGTCGACCGCGTGGCCGAAGTGCTTGGCATCGACTGCTACGAAACGCCGACCGGTTGGAAGTTCTTCGGCAACCTGCTCGATGCCGGCAAGGTCACCATCTGCGGCGAGGAAAGCGCCGGCACCGGTTCGGACCATGTGCGCGAGAAGGACGGGCTATGGGCCGTGCTTTTCTGGCTCAACATCCTCGCGGAGACGAAGCAGCCCGTTGCCGATCTGATGCGCGAGCATTGGCGGCAGTTCGGCCGCAATTACTATTCGCGGCATGACTACGAAGCCGTCGATGCGGGCGCCGCGAACGCCCTTATGGATGACCTGCGCGGTCGGCTGTCAGAACTGTCCGGCGAGACGTTCGGCAGCTGTAAAGTAAAAAGCGCCGACGAGTTCGCCTATGACGATCCGGTGGATGGCTCCAGAAGCACGGGCCAGGGCCTGCGCATCCATCTCTCTGGCGGAGGTCGCATCGTTTACCGCCTCTCGGGCACAGGCACGGAAGGCGCAACGCTGCGCGTCTATCTGGAGGATGTGGTCAAGGACGCGAGCCGGCTAGAACGTGACCCTCAGGATGCGTTGGCTGGCGTTATCGCTGCGGCCGACCAGATCGCCGGGATTGCCGAACGGACTGGACGTACTGCGCCAGACGTTAGAACCTGAGGCCGTGACGCCCAAGCGTGTAGCTAGGGGCGTCCGGCGTTCGGGTTGAAGAAGGGATAAACGGATATGGTCCGCATCGCTGATGCGCGCATGTCGGGTGCTGTGCACCGCATTGTCGGCCTCCCCACCTCGCTCAACGCGGCAGCGGGTGGCCCCGTCGACGGGGATGCGCCTTGATGGAGATCGCGCTCGTCGGCATCGGCAAGATTGCGCAGGACCAGCATGTTCCCGCCATTGGCGCTTCGCCGGACTGGACGCTTGCGGCGACCGTCTCGCGTCATGGCCAGGTCGAAGGCGTGGAGGCCTTCACTGACTTCGACACGATGCTCGCCGCGCGTCCCGATGTCAGAGTCGTGTCGCTCTGCCTGCCGCCCGTTCCGCGCTTTGCCTATGCTGCCTCGGCGATCCGCACCGGGCGCCACGTGATGCTGGAAAAACCGCCGGGGGCCACGCTTGCGGAGTGCCACGCGCTTGAACAGCTCGCTCGCGTGCACCGGGTGTCGCTCTTCGCGACGTGGCACTCGCGCGAGGCCGATTCAGTGGCGGCAGCGAAGGCCTGGCTAGCGGACAAGACCCTCCGCCGCCTCGCCGTGAATTGGAAAGAGGATGTGCGGCGCTGGCATCCGGGCCAGGAATGGATTTGGGAGCCGGGCGGGCTCGGCGTGTTCGATCCCGGCATCAACGCGCTTTCAATCGTGACCGAAATACTGCCTGGCCCGATCCATCTGAGCAGCGCTGAACTCGCTTACCCCGAGAACCGTCAGACGCCCATCGCCGCAACGCTTGACTTTTTTCACCCGCAGGGCGCGACGGTGACGGCAGAGTTCGACTGGCGACAGGAGGGCGACCAGATTTGGACGATCGAGGCCGCAACCGATGAGGGGACGCTGCGTATTGTCGATGGCGGCGCGCGTATCGAAATTGAGGGCGAACCACGCAAGATCGCCCCCGACCTGCCGCTTTCCGGTGAATATCCGCGCCTTTACGCGAAGATGGCGCGGCTGATCTCCGAAGGCAAAATCGACATGGACCTCGCGCCCCTGCGGCACGTCGCAGACGCATTCATGCTCGGCCGCCGTAGACGCGTCGCGCCGTTTCACTTTCGAGGAAAGCAAGAGGTCAAACCGTGAAACAGCCGCTTACCGGGATTCTCCCTGTCGCGCCCACACCGTTCCATCCGGACGGCCGCGTGGACGAAGACGGGATGCGGCGAGTGCTCGATTGCATGATTGATCAGGGCGTCGACGCGATTTGCGTCCTCGCCAACTATTCCGAACAGTTCGTCCTCTCCGACGAGGAGCGTGAGCTTCTGATGCGGCTCTGCCTCGAGCATGTCGCGGGACGAGTTCCGGTGATCGTGACAACCAGTCATTTCTCAACCGACATCGCCGTGGCGCGGGCCAAGGCGGCCGAGTCCCTCGGCGCGGCGATGGTCATGATGATGCCGCCCTATCACGGCGTCGGGCTCGTGCCTGCCGAGCAGGGGATCGTGGAGCATTTCCAGGCGGTGAGCGACGCGGTCTCGATCCCGATCATGGTTCAGGACGCCCCCCTTTCGGGTGTCACGCTCTCCGTCCCGCTCCTCGTCCGCATGGCGCGCGAGATCGAGAATGTGAGCTATTTCAAGGTCGAGACCGCCTTCGCCGCCGACAAGCTCGCCGCGCTGATCGAAGCCGGAGGCGCCGACATTGTTGGTCCGTTCGACGGAGAAGAGGCGGTAACACTACTCGCCGATCTCGATGCCGGCGCAACGGGAACGATGACATCTGGGCTGCTTCCCGAAAAAATCCGGCCTGTCGTGACCGAGTACAGGGCCGGTCACCACGATACGGCGCTGAAACAATGGAAACTTTGCCTGCCTCTGATTAATCACGAGAACCGCCAATGCGGCCTTCGGGCCTGCAAGACCGTCTTTGCCGCTGGCGGCGTCATCAAGAGCGACCATGTGCGTCACCCACTCAAGCCCCTCAGCGAACGCACGAAATCGCGGTTGCTCGACCTCGCGAGAGAGCTTGATCTGATCGCTTTGCGCTGGGGAATGTGACCAAGGACTGCATTATGCTCGATTGATCCGCAGGTCTCCTCCCGGAAGATCTTTAGCCGGGTGGTCCAAACGGCGTTAGCAGGTCATCCTCCGTGTTCCTGATTGTTACGGAGGACCACTTCGTTGGGGAGGATCACCCGGTCGGGAATATTGCGGCTGTGGCAGGCCGGCTCCCGCGCCGGTTCCGGACCCCAAGGTGCCAGAGATCGACCCTCTGCCTCCCCTGAGGGGCGTCTGGCGATCCCACACGTCTCGCATCGCGCGCCGATCCGATCCCGCTCATTTCCTCCCTCCATGCCCGATGCGTTCGATGAGACGATGCAGCGCGTGGCTTCGAGCAAAGGAGAGCAAGGTGAATACGCCGCCCAAATGCAGCGACTGAACCGGCGTGACTGCGAGTCCCATCACCGCAAAGACCGCAAGCTGTAGGATCATGGCAAGCCCGTAGCCCATGACAAGATTGGATGCGGGCTCGATGGCGGAGAGACTGCGCGATTGGCACACCTGCGCCCTCCGCCGCTGTCGGACCGTCCGGACCTTGCTCGCGACAGCGATCCTTGCCAATCTCGCCAAAGGATTGCCCCTCACCCTCGAGGACTGCCGCCTCGCCCGTGAACGCCTGCCAACGCAGGACGGCGGCGTCGACATAGGCCGGGTCGAGCTCGACCGCGCAGCAGGCCCGGCCCGTCGTCTCGGCCGCGATGATCGTCGTGCCCGATCCCGAGAAGGGCTCGCAGACCACCTGGCCCGGGTTTGAGTTGTTGAGGATCGGCCGGCGCATGCACTCCAAGGGCCTCTGCGTGCCGTGCCCGGTCGCGGCATCCTCGTCGCGGCCCGCGATCTGCCAGAGCTTCGACTGCTTGAGGTCCCTGCTCCAATGTCCCGTTGCCCCTTTCCGGACCGCGTACCAGCAGGGCTCGTTCTGCCAGTGGTAGTGGCCGCGCGAGAATACCAGGCGCTCCTTGGCCCAGACGATCTGCGCGCGCACCTCGAAGCCGAGCGACGCGAGGCCGACGCCGAGCACCGGTTAAATAAAGCCGTATTCCCGGATCGAGCCCGCGACCAGCGCGACCTACGCCTCCGAATGCGTCTGCGCGTTTCGCGCAGAGGGGCTGAGATCCGCAACCGGCCGGTGCTCGAGCCGGAGCCCCGCGCCTCGCGCGATCGCCTACGCCGCGCCGATCTTCGCCAGGCGATCGCCCATCCCGTCGTGCCCCCCGCCTTCGGGAATTCCGCGGGCGTCCACGCCTCGCCCGGGCAGTATGCCCGAGGACTAAATCATTGTAATAATGACATTAAATTACAGGATGCGACAGTTAGGCGGAATGCGCTGGGGTGTTGGAGATCCGACGCCATCGAGCGACAGAATAGCCGGACGGAGCGGACACTCGGTATGGCTGCTCAAACGTCAGCTATCGCGACGGTGGGATAATTATATGTTGTGGCATTTCGCCCTCTACCCCCGGAACTGCCGGACGATCTTCGGATCGACGCTGGCGGCGGCGAGCAGCCCGCCCCAGAGCGCACCGGGAATACCGGGGCTCGCGACATCCTGACCGGCGAGGAACAGGCCCGGGACCGGCGTCTTGGCCTGCAGCGCTCCGCTCATCACGCGTTTGGGCGTCACGTCCAGCCCATAGAACGCGCCCCGGTGATGCCCCGTGATCGATGAGGTCGTAAGCGGCGTCGAGAGATCGCGGAACACGACGAGGCTGGCCAATTCCGGGAAGTAGGCCTCGAACTGCGCGAACATCACATCCTCGACCCGGGTCTTGAACGACCGGTAATCATCGCCGCGCTCCCCAGCGTCCGTATCGGCCCATTTCTCCACCGTCGACCAGTCCGCCCAAGCCACCAGTTCGCCAGCGTACCTCTGCGCAGGTCCGGGGTCATGGCCGGGGTCCTTTACCGAGGCGAATGAGACGAACATGCCGGGCGGCGGGCTATCCGGCGCATCCGTCCAGACGACGTCGACTTTGCCCGTCGGATATATCCAGTGGTTCGACCGGGTCGCTCCGGCATCCTCGACGTCGCCCTCAAAGCCCATGAACAGGCTGAAATGCGCGATCGACGGCGGCAGAGAGCGGATTTCGTCGATCCAGTCCTGATGTCCGCAATCGTCGGGAAGAAGATGGTTCACCGTCTCGCGCGCACCGATATCCGAGATCACCGCATCGGCGCGGAATTCCTCCCCGTCCGTCGTCCGCACACCGACAATCCGGTCGTCCTCGAAGAGAAGCGTCTCAACTCTGGCGCCTGCCCTCGCCTCACCTCCGCCAGCCGCGATCGTGGGCAGGATATGTTCGGCAAAGACCGCACCGCCCCCCACCGGATACCAGGCCCCGCTTTCCAGGTAAGACGCGGAAATCAGGGCATGCATCGCGAAGCTCGCCTTGCTAGGCCTGCCGCCATGATCGAACCATTGCGCGGCGAATGCGGCGGCCAATTCGGGGTTGTCGGTGATCTCGTCGATCACCTCCTGCGTCGTCCGCTTGCACCATCGGTCGATGGCGCGGCCATTCCACCATTGCAACACAGTGCCAAGAAGTTCAGGCATCGCACGTGTCGAAAAGATCGTGTGCATCGACTCCCGGCCTTCCCTGAGCGCTGCGGTCCAGGCTTCGATGGCCTTTGCCTCATCCGGGAACCGGTCCTTGAAATCGCGTTCCTGCGCTTCGAAGGGGCGGGACAAGGCGAGCGGGTCCGCGTCGCCGATATGAAGGTTGTCATAGACGGCCCCCATCGACGTGAATTCGATCGGCGTGTCCGACAGCCAGTCCAACAGGTCGCGCATTCGATCGCCCGGGGCGATACCACTCAGGTAATGGATACCCGCATCCCAGGTGAAACCCTCGCGGGAAAAGCTGTGGGTCAGGCCGCCAAGGGTCTGGTATTGCTCGAGCAGGAGCACCTTGTGCCCGCCCTTGGACAGCGCGGCGGCAGCCGCCATTCCCCCCATGCCCGAACCGATGACGATGGCGTCCCAGTTGGTCTTGTCAGCGTCAGTCATCTTGAACCTCCTTCGCATCGCCCGGGACGATGTCCCAAACCTGCACCACCCGCCCGTCCACGATGCGCCAGACGACCACGACGTCCACGGCGACCGAGCGGCCCCGGAAGGTCAGCGTGTTTCGCGACTGCACGACAACCAGCTCGTCCCCGACGGGTGTGACCGACATGGGATTGATATTGAACGTCCCGCCGGACTTCTGGGCGATGGCCTCGAAGAAAGAGTGGAGGCCGTCCAATCCGACATAGTCCCCCTGCAAGTCGGGCAGGTTGGGATTGAAGTAGTGCCAGACGACATCTTCGGCGATCAGGCCCCTCGATGCCGCGAGATTGCGCAGATCAAGACGCTTCAACAGCGCGACATTTGGATGGTCTTCGGTCATATCTGTTCCTTCGCGTTGTGGCGGAGGAGCTGGTGAAATGCTTTGCTGGTGTGTGCAGCACGAGAACACGCGGCCGCTAAAGGCGCCTTGATCAGGGTCAATCGGAGGTAAACGCCGTACCTGTGAAATGCCGACCTGGATCAGCAGACATTCAGCAATTCAGGCAGATGGCGCGATCGCCATAGCGAGGGTGATACTTTCGGTCACTCGCATGATGACAACAACAACGTCTTCGCCCTCAACACACTCACCCTGGAACGGGCGCGAAAGACCCGAGCGAACACATTTCTGCCCTTGGCAGAGCCTCGTTTGATTACGTCATCTCATTGTCGTGAAATCAGAAGCTGAAATTCATGCTTACTGCAGCATTGGTCAAGGTGGGCTCGGAGCCGACATTGCCACTTGCGCATACACAATCCATCCCACCTCAGTCCGGTTCGCCCCCGAGACGCGTCTGATCGGCTCATTCGACTGACCCACCGTTTCCCGGCCGCTGAATCGCCAGGTATCGAGCCCGAACTGGTGTCACAGCTTCTGCCTCACGGGCGTCCAGCTGACCGCACCTCTCGTGCCGCAGGCGGTACATCTGAGCCGGTGCTCCAAGCTGCCGAGCTTCATGTGCCGCGCGTAGTAGCGCCGCAGACGCACCGCCTCGATGTAGCCTTGGTGCCGGCAGGACGTGCAGGTCCGCGAGCGCATGCCAGCCGGTCAGCCAGTCGAGCCTGATCGCCTCTTGCCGGCCGAGGATGTCGCGTGCGTATCGGTTATCGTAATCGGCAGACATGGGCCGACCCGGCGCAGGCGAAGGCGATTGCATAGCGACAATGTTCTTATAATGTTCTCGTCATGTCCAGACGCTCGATCCCACGGAAAAAATCGACGAGCGGGCCCAGACGGGTGCGTGGCGCGGGGAGGACCAGTTCGGCATGCGCAACCTCTATCCCTTGTCGACGGGCCAGGCTGCGATCCGCGAGATCGCGAGGGCCATGGAGGATGAGACCGGAAACCAGCCGCCGCTGCCGGGGATCTTCCCCGGCCAGATGGCGCCCGTCGTCCGAAACACCAATGAGGGACGGAAGCTTTCCCTCTTGCGCTGGGGCATGCCGTCTCCTGCCTTCGCGCTCAATGGTCGCAAGGTCGATCACGGCTTCACGAAGGTCCGCAACACCATATCGTCCCACTGGCGGCGCTAGCTCGGCCGCGAACATCGCTGCGTGGTCCCGTTCACGAGTTTCGCCGAGAACAACCAGGGGATTGGCAAGGAGGAGGAGCTCGTCTGGTTCGCACTTGACGAGAGCCGGCCACTTGTCTTCTTCGCCGGCATCTGGACGACCTGGACCTCGGTCAGAAAGCTCAGGGACGGAGAGACGACAGACGACATCCACGCGTGTCTGAACACGGAGCCCAACGAAGTCGTCGCCCCGGTCCACCAGAAGGCGATTCCGTTGATCCTGAGATCCGAAGCCGAGATCGATGCTTAGATGACGCTGCCCGCGGAGGAGGCGCTTCGCATGCAGAGGCCGCTGCCACGGGGTGCTCGACTTTGTGGCAAGGGGCGTGAGGCAGAATGGGTGGAGGAACAGCGTCGGTGACATGAGCGTCCTGCCAAGATCGCGCATGAAAACCTTTGGGAAATCGCGAGCCCTGTCTGAAGGTGCTAAATGCCGTTTGGAGCCGACATTGAGGAGGGTTTCCAATGGCCGGAATCAAGGGCGAATCCCAAGAGCTTTCTATTGCAGCCGATTATCAGAGTTCGCTCCGGGACTCAGAGCGGACACACGGTAGGGCCGCGGTAGCTAAGCTGCGACAATGAGCTTGAGTGGACGGGGGCGACGGTCAGGTTCGACCTAGGGTCGAACCTGACTACGGCGGGATGGGATCACTTAGCGCAATCGCAGGTCGTCGCGTTACGAACTGCAGGGGCGCAGGTGCAAGCATCACCGCAGCCGCACGTTGGGCCGCACGTACAGACGATATCGTGAGGCAGACAGGCACAGAATTGGCCGCAGTTGCAGGCATCGGCGAGGTCGTTGTCAGTCATTTGATCCTCCTGGGGTTCGTTTGTGGTGACCTATTCCTAGCCGTGATGCGGGGACCGAGCTTGAACGAAAGAGCTAATCTGAAGGGCATACGGTGGCGATCACGCCGAGCGGCATTCGCGGCAAAAGGGATGTCAGATCATCATGAGCAGGGACGCCGGGACTCCGAACATCCTGAGGAAGGTTCGACTGAAATGCGCGGAATCGGCAAAGCCTGCGTCATGCGCGGCGTCGGTCAGGGTGTTCCCGGCCGCGATCCCCTGCACGGCGACCATCAGTCTCCGCCAGAGCACATAGGTGCGATAGGGCAGGCCGACCTCTTCGACGAAGCGGTGGCTGAACCGGCTTTCTGACAAGCAGGCGATCGCTGCGGCCTGACGGGCATTCAGCCGAGAGTCGAGATCGGCTGAGAGCCTTTCGAGAACCCGTGCGATACGCGGGTCGAGCACCCGCGCGACTTTGGGATCACCCGAAAGACGCGCTGCAAGTTCCATGCCCAGCCCGGCAAGGACCGCATCATCCGGGCGCGGACCCTCCCAGATGCAGGACAGGCGCGCGGCGATATCGGCGAACCCGGACAGATCGGGCCGGGAAAAGCTGCCGCCCGCGAGATCGCGCAGCACGGCCGCACCCATCCTGCTTTCCGGTTCGATGAAGATCATCGCGTTCCGCCCCTGCGGTTCGTAAGCATGCGGCACGTCCGGCGCGATCAACACGATCGGGCCCTCGACCACCTCTGCCCCGATGCGGAACCGGAAACCGCCGCCCACGGAGAACGTCAGTTGAATGGCATGGTGGGCGTGGAAATCGGTGCTGCGCCGGATGCTTGTCGTATCCGGCACTTCGAAGGCCCAGAGACTGGCGCCCTCCCAGATGACGATCCGGCCTCGTGCGACATGCTTCATGCAACAACCTATCGGTTTCCGCGCCACCTGCAAAGTCAGCCGTTTCGTTCAATCGCGGGATCTGCCGGCGCCTCTATGAGGTGGCCTTGCCGGCACGGGGCCTGGCAATCCATTCGAGAGGAACCAACATGTCCACACGCATTTCCCGTAGGGCCATCCTGATTTCCATTCCCGGCGCAGTCGTGTTTGCCCGCGGCGCCGCCGCCGGGTTGTTCACCAAAGCGCTGCCCGGCGATCTTGACCTCTCGTTGGTCAGGCTGTCGAGGGGCGGTCTCTATCGCGCGGAGCTTGCGCCCGATGCCACGCCGATCACGCTCAGACAGATGCAGGTCTGGACCGTGACGCTGCAAACCGCCGCCGGTGCGCCGGTGACACAGGCGGGCATCGCGATCAGCGGGGGCATGCCGCAGCACGGCCACGGGCTTCCGACCGCGCCGCAGGTCACGAAGAACCTCGGCAATGGCCGCTATCTGATCGAAGGCGTGAAGTTCAACATGCGCGGCTGGTGGACGTTCGAACTTGCCGTCGACGCCGCCGGCGGTGCCGACGTCGTGACCTTCAACATCATTCTGTGACATGGCCATGACCAGAATTCGAGCCGTCGCGATTTGCGTTCTCGGGCTCGGGACGCCTGCCCTGACGCTTGGCTCCTCCCCCGCCGTCCCCGACTGGGCGGCGGACGAGGTAGGCCTGATCGCCTCGCTTTCGCTGTCGGAGCTTGGCCCGGTGCCGCCGGACCCGTCGAACCGCGTCGCGGATGATCCGCGCGCGGTGGACCTTGGCCGTGCGATCTTTTTCGATACACGCTTCAGTGCGGACGGCACGGTGTCCTGCGCAAGCTGTCATCTGCCCGACCGCCAGTTTCAGGATGATCTGCCGCTTGGCCGGGGCGTCGGCGTGACGAAGCGCCGGACCATGCCCATCGCGGGCGCGGCCTACAGTCCATTCCTGTTCTGGGACGGACGCAAGGACAGCCTGTGGTCGCAAGCCCTTGGCCCATTGGAAAGCCCGGTGGAACACGGCGGTGATCGCACACAATACGCGCATCTTGTGGCAGAGGCCTACCGCGCGCCCTATGAGGCATTGTTCGGCGCGCTTCCCGATCTTGGCCACCTGCCCCGGAGGGCCGGGCCGATTACCGACGCGGACGCAGCCGCCGCATGGGAGGGGATGGCGGAACCGGACCGCAGGGCGGTGTCACGGGTCTTTGCCGATATCGGCAAGTCCATCGCGGCCTTCGAACGCAAGATCCAGCCCTCTCCGACCCGGTTCGACGCCTATGCGGCCGCCCTGACCTCAGGCGTGGAAAGCGGGATCCTGACGGATGACGAGATCGCCGGGCTTCGGCTGTTCCTGGGCAAGGGCGAATGCGTCAACTGCCATAACGGCCCGCTGCTGAGCGACGGTCACTTCCACAACACCGGCGTCGCCGCCGCGCCCGGTTTCCTCGCAGACCTCGGCCGCGCTGAGGGGGCGGCGCTCGTTCGCGACGATCCCTTCAACTGCCTTGGCGATTTCAGCGATGCCGCGCCCGAGGATTGCACAGAATTTCGGTTCATGACCGTCAGCACCGCTGAAGAGACCGGGGCTTTCAAGACCCCATCGCTGCGTGGCGCCGCCATGCGCGCACCCTACATGCACGCCGGCCAGATCGTGACGCTCGACGCCGTGCTGCAACACTATCAGTCGGCTCCGGCGGCCGAAATTGGTCGCAGAGAGCTTCATCCGCTGAACCTGAGCGACAATGAGCTGCGACAGATCGCTGCCTTTCTCGCCACGCTCGATCCTGTGGCGAGCGAAACCCGTTAGGTGAGAAGGCGACTCCTGTCCCAGATGGGCTCGGAACCGCCGTCCCGCTTACCTCTCGACCTCCCAGCTGGCGAACTGCCCTATCACCGCGTCTAGCCGCTGCCGCACCTCACTCTCCGCGTCCTCGACACACCACGCTCGCTGCCACGATCGCACTCTGCCAGCAAGTCGATACCTGGCCGATTCAAGGGTCGTTTCCCTATGGGTATCACTTGTAGGGTTCTAACCCTTAAATCCTGCTCTTCGGAACGCGAGCTTCGCCTTCGGGAACCAGGTTCATGTGGCACGTCGGGCAACGCCCCGGTTCCGATTGCCGGATCTCGGAATGCATCGGACAGGTGAAGATCGTGCCGGGCTCATGCGTCGCACTGTCGGCGTCGGAGCCGGCAGCGGCGGGATGGCGGTGAACGCTGTTTCCGGCGATGGTCCGCATCTCCAAAGGTGGCTTCGGAACCGAAGACGGCGCTTCCAGTGACTGGAAGGTAAAGCGTCAGTCTCCATTTGAAATGGCACTGACGCCACTACCTTGAATTCTAAGCAGAACATACCGACCTGGCATTTTCTTGCCCGAGAACGACGGATTTCGAGATGATCGGCAGACGCATATTTCTAACTGCGGCAGCGGCCTGGGCCGGCGGGGCGACCATGGGGCGGGCGCATTCCGCAGCCGCGCCCTACGTCCTTCCGCCGGAACATCTGCCGGAGACCGTGCCAATCCGCGACGTGTTCCAACCATTCGAGATCCATGTGCTGCCGAGCCAGTTCGCGCTCTTCTGGACGCTTCCTGGGGCGCAGGCGGTCCGGTACACCGTCGGCGTCGGTCGGCCCGGCCTTTATCACGAAGGCGAATTCTAAATCGGCGCCAAGCGGGAATGGCCGAGCTGGAAGCCGACGCCGCAGATGATCGAGCGCGAGCCGGAGCGCTATGCGCAGTTCGCCGAGGGTATGCCGGGCGGGACCGACAATCCGCTTGGCTCCCGCGCGCTCTACCTGTTCCAGACGGGCCGCGGCGACACGATGCTGCGGATCCACGGAACCAACGACCCGACAACAGTCGGCCGGGCCGTATCGAACGGCTGCGCCCGGCTCGTGAACGACCCCAGATCGTGGATCTCTATGACCAGGTCCCCCTCGGCACGCGGGTCGTTCTCAATACCCCAGGGTGACCATCGCGCGCTGCTCGTGTCGACATCCCGGCCTCCTCACGGAAGTGTTATGCGCCGGCCTTGACCTTCCAGCGCTGGAAGGCGGTCCTGACTGCGCCTAACGCGTATGGAAATTCGCGAACGAGGAGGCAGGCAATGAAGAGAAATCACCGGATATCCCTGGATCGGCGGTCATCGAACGGTTGCATCGGGCTTTGCAACGAGCATATCGCCGAAGTGTTCGCCCGGGTGCCCGTCGGAACACAGATCAAGCTCATCTGACCGTCCAGGCGGCGCTCGGTGACCATGGCGCCACAATCAACCGGAGACAACAGAAGACATGAACAAGACTGCACTTGCAATACTCGCGCTAGTCGCGCTCGGCTTAGCAGTGTTTCTTTGGAACGTCACTTCGCAGCCCGCACCTCAGGACCAAGCGGTGACGCCGTCCACGACCGCCCAGCCCACCGCCGCCCCGATCGTGGAGGTCGCGCTACCTACCGAGCTGTCGTCCGAGGCGCAGATCGGCAAGCGCGCCTTCGAGGCAAAGTGCGCTCAGTGCCACGGCGTCGACGCGGCGGGAAACAACAGCGCCGGTCCTCCACTCGTGCACAAGATCTACGAGCCGAACCATCATGGGGATGCGGCCTTCCTGGTCGCGGTCCGCAACGGTGTACGTCAGCACCACTGGGATTTCGGCAATATGATGCCGGTCGAAGGACTAACTGACGCCGATGTGAAATACATCGTCCAATACGTGCGCGAACTGCAGCAGGAAAACGGTATCCGGTGACGATGGGACAGCGCTGCGGACCCTTGGCCTCGTTTCTAGGCTTGATGGCCGCCTGTGTCGTCGTGCTCCTCGCGGTTGCCAGCAGGCCCGTCGGCGCGTCAGTCGCCGCGTGGCATTCGGCGACGGACGCCCATGCCCATCCCGCTTCTGCCTCCGTCGCCATCCCCGGCGCAGGGTTGGAGATCGGCGTCCATCGCCATCCCGACCCGGACTGCGCGCCGCAATTGATTGTTCTGCCGGTCACCAGGCGTGCGCCCGGACGGGCCGCTTCTGCGCGGTTGAGTCGCGTCTTCAGCCCCGCGATGCGGGAAAACCTGCTGACTTTCGACCCGCCGCCGCGGCGCAGTCAGGTTTGAGCGCAAGAGACAGGAACAAAACACAGACAGGACCTATCCATGAAGATTATGACCACGACACCCGCGGCGCTCGTTCTGGCGTCATCGCTCGCCTTCGCCGAACCGGCGGTTGCCGCGGGCACACACGGAGGCGGGCACGGCAGCGGCCAAGCGACCGCAATCGGCGTGCCGGGCAATCCGGCTGAGGTCGATCGCGACATTCGCATGGATCTCGGCGAGATGTCCTTTTCGCCCGACGCCATCGGAGTGAAGGCCGACGAGACCATCCGCTTCATCGTCACCAACAGCGGTGACTTCCTGCACGAGTTCAACATCGCGACCGCGAAAATGCACGAACAGCACACCGAAGAAATGATGATATTGATGGAAAGCGGAGCGATCGATGCCGAGCGCATCAACCACGAAATGATTACGATGACCGAAAATGGGGCATGAGGAGCCGAACAGCATTCTGCTCGAGCCTGGCAAGTCAGCCGAGGTGATCTGGACCTTCTCCGGCGACGCTCGGATCGAGGTTTCCTGCAACGTGCCGGGCCACCGCGAAAGCGGCATGATGGCACCGATCCGCGCCGAGGGCGGAACGTCCTGAACTTCTGCCGGAGCGCGGGGTCGGTCCCCGCGCTCCGGCGCGACTTTCAGCCATTCGCCGAGCGTAACACGCTTGCCGGCGAACCAACCCGAGGGGCGAGGCATGGCAGTACGCATTCCCTTGGCGACAGCTGGCGGCGCATTGATCGTTGCCTTGCAGGTGCTTCTTGGCGCTGCGACGGCCGTACGCGGGCAGGATGCCACTGGGCCGGCCGACATCGCCGAGGGCGAACGGCTTTGCTCTGAGTTTTGCGCGTCGTGCCACGGTGCCGATCTCGAGGGCCAAACGGACTGGCGCTCGCCCGATGCCGATGGCCGGCTGCCAGCGCCGCCGCATGACGATACCGGCCATACCTGGCATCACGGTGAACACCTCCTGTTCGACTACACGAAGCTCGGCGGCAAGACGGTGATGGCCGCGCAAGGACTCGACTTTGACAGCGGGATGCCCGCCTTCGCGGAAGAGTTGAGCGACCAGGAAATTCGGAACATTCTCGCCTTCATCAAATCGACCTGGCCCGAGCGGCTACGCGAGATGCAGGCGATTCGAACCGAGGCAGAGCGGCTCCTCGATCAGGCAGATCGGTGACGTCCGGCCGCGGCGGCGTCGCCAGGCGGCGGCCAACGGCAGCGCTTCGTCTCCCGCCTCCCGCATCGCCGTGACAAGCGCCTCCGGATCGAGTGCGCTCTCCACGCCGACGCTCCGCACATGCAGGTCGCAGTCGTCTTCGGCCGCGGGGGTCGACGCTTCGGACTGCCTTCGCTAGGGCGACCCGGCAACGGTTGCAACTCATGTCAGGGACGTCGAACGGCGTCATCGGGGAACTCCTTGCATTTCCTTTGCTGATGGCAGGTTCCGGCACCGTGAGGTCAAGACGGCGGGCCGCCGCCCACTACGGTAATATGCACCTTGACCTTCCAGCGGGTGGAAAGCTTAGCTTCATCAAGATCCAACTTCTCGCGCACGCCGAAAGGGGAGCCAGGAATGAACATCGGTGACGTCGCACGGCTGTCGGGACTGCCCGCAAAAACCATCCGCTACTACGAGGATATCGGCCTCGTCGAACCACTGCGCAGCACGAACGGCTACCGCGCCTTCCGGCAGAGGGACCTGCACAAGCTCGCCTTTCTCGGCCGGGCGCGGTCGCTGGGTTTCACGATTGAGGATTGCCGCAACTTGCTCAGGCTCTACGAGGATACCGAAAGGGCAAGCGCCGATGTGAAGCGTATCGCCGAGGAGCATCTCGATTGCATCGACTGGAAGCTCGAGGAACTGGTCGAGATGCGCAGGACACTGGCACATCTTGTCGACGCCTGTGCCGGCGATCATCGGCCGGAGTGTCCGATCCTCGCCGATCTCGCCGCGCCGGAAGAGAACACTGCCGCACCGGCCGCGATACCGGCGGCTGACCACGCATAGCGACGGGATGTTGAAGCTTCGGCGGCGGGCCGCCCCCAAATCGACTTGCGTGGTTAAGTGCTCCACAGCAATCGACGAGAAGCATGATGATCCTCGTCCACTTCATCCGGCGCGTCCTTGTCGCGCTTGTCATCACCGCGACGGTCGCGGGCAGCGCCTCGGCGGCGAACCGGATGGTGTCCGTGGATTGAGCGCCCGCCATCTCGATCCACGCGAAGGAAGCGGGTGCAGCGCGAGACGAGAGCAGGCCCGTTGCCATGGACGCTGCGCTTGGCGACATCGGTCACGTATATCTGCATTGCGGCATCCACGCCTGCTCGGCCGTTCTGACCTTCGAACCAGTGCCGGCGACAAAGACCGTCTGCGCATCGGCGAACGCATATGCCGCTTCGGATGACGTCGTTCTGACGGAGCGGTCCGCAACGGCAGTCCGCAACGCAGACTACGGAGCGGAAATCGTGAAGCGGCACGCCTAAGCGCCACGAACGGGCGTCGCCGGGGCAGCCCTGACGACCCTCAACGCCCGCGAATTGTTCGAACGGACTGGAAGGTTGTCCATTTGCGCAATCGAGGCTAGTGCCGACGTCGCCACCGTCATGGCTGAAGAGCGGCATCAACGCGCAGAAGCTCTTCTCGCAACTCGCTCGTCGGGCTTCGCCCCGCTTGGCGTCGGCTGAAGCGCGACTTGATTGCTCAATTTGTCCGCTACTTTGGATGGCATCATGCGATCTCGCGTCCGCAGCGAAGGTCCGGAACCCGCCCTCCGCGATCTTCGGGCCACACAGCGACGATCCGCTGTCCGCCCAAATTGGCTGATCAGGAAGACTTGCTGCTTGGCAGCGATGAATCTGCAAACTGAGCGGCGAACGTTCGATGTCTGTTCCCGCTACGCGAACGCGACTCCGGTCGAAGTGTTCGGCTTGGCCGCCCAGAAAGCTCATTTGTCACAGCGCCTTACACTCAGTTCACCAAGTTGGCGCAGCCATCAGGTCCGGAGAATATCGGGACCGAAAGAACGCTTCCAGCCCTCCATGCGCCAAGGCCGGTGCTCAGCCCCGTCCGCATAACCCTCTAAAACAACGGAACAAACTGGCCGTGGCCAGATCGGGAGAACACTTTCGCGAGGGCAAGTGGCGGAGACGAAGGGATTCGAACCCTCGAGACGGTTTCCCGTCTACTCCCTTAGCAGGGGAGCGCCTTCGACCACTCGGCCACGTCTCCGCCGCCCCGTTTAATCGCAGGGCTCCTGAGGGGCAAGGGGAAAGGTTGCATGTGCTTCTCCCCCCGCGGGGCTTGCCGGACAGGCGGCATCAGCGCAGAGTGAAGACTCGGCAGACGGGCGCCTCAACCCGAGCTCCTTGGCGGGCGCCCCGCAAGTAGGGGAGGTCACTATGACGATCGCCAAGCGCCTTAAATCCCATCTCGAAAGTCAGGGCGTCTCGTACGAAACCGTCTCGCATCCGCGAACCGCGACGGCGAGCGAAACGGCGGAGGCCGCGCACATCCCCGGCGACAGGCTGGCCAAATCCGTGGCGATCCACCTTGAGGATGGTCACGTCCTCGCCGTCGTGCCGTCAAGCCACCGGGTGGATCTCAGCGCGCTTCAGGGGCTGCTCGACAGGCGGCTCGGGCTTGCCAGCGAAACCGAGGTCAAGGAGATTTTCGACGATTGCGACGTCGGCGCGGCCCCGCCGGTGGGGGCGGCCTACGGCGTGCCGGTCGTGATGGACGAAAGTCTGCGTGGATTGGACAGGGTATGGTTTGAAGGTGGCGACCACCGCACACTCGTTTCGGTCGCCGGTGCCGATTTCGATCGGCTCATGAAGGAGGCCCGCACCGGTGCGTTCGGGCATCGGACCTAGGCGACGCGGGTCAGGTATGGCGGCCGTCAGGACTGCGTAAGATCAAAGCGGCGTCAAGCACGAGGGGTTAGGGTATCATTTCGAGAGCGATGAAAGGATGTGAAATGCCAGAAAAAAAAGGCGCTGCTGTGACCAGCCCAGAGGACGCAATGAAAACGATCGCGGGGATGCAGACGGCAGATCCCAGCGCCGCGGCTCGGCTTTATCTGGCCTGGATGGAAGGTCTTGGCGATATTGGCAGCGAGGCCATGCAGTTCGTTGCGGAACGCATCGCCGAGGACGTTAAGACCCAGCATGAGATCCTTCACTGCAAGAACCCGGCCGAGATCATGGCCATTCAGCGGCGTTTCCTGCAAACGGCGCTGGATCAATACGTGGCAGAGGGCGGCAAGCTCATGAAAATGAGCAACGAGATCGTGCAGGAGGCGTTCGCGAGCCCCCGAAAATAGGGTCAGAGACGAAGGATGGACCCGCGGCTTCGGCCGAAGGCTACACCGGGCGTGGCGCAGTCGCCCAGCGTCCATGCTTCCGGCCAAACGATGCGGAAGTTTGACGCTGGGCGAATGCTGAGACGAAGTTGATGACGTGCGAGGGAGCGCTCCGAACAAAATCGGGATCAGAGTTCCAGCCGACGCAGCCTGAGCGCATTGGCGATGACGGAAACCGACGACAGCGACATGGCCGCCGCGGCGATCATCGGCGAAAGCAGCAATCCGAAGACCGGGTAGAGCACGCCCGCAGCTATGGGAACGCCCGCCGCGTTGTACACGAATGCGAAGAAGAGGTTCTGCTTGATGTTGCGGAGCGTTGCCTTGGCCAGCTTTCTGGCCCGCACGATACCCGTCAGATCCCCGCCCAGAAGCGTCAGGCCCGCGCTTTCGACCGCGACGTCGGCTCCTGTCCCCATGGCAATGCCGACATCCGCTGCCGCAAGCGCTGGCGCGTCGTTCACACCGTCGCCCGCCATGGCAACCGAGCGGCCCGCGGCGCGGAGGTCGTCGACAAGCGCTTTCTTGCCCTCCGGCAGCACACCCGCCCGCACCTCGTCGATGCCCAGTTTCGCCGCAACGGCCTCGGCTGTGCGCTGGTTGTCTCCGGTCGCCATGATGACCCGAATTCCCTGGGCGTGCAGGTTTCGGATCGCACCTTCCGTCGTGGCCTTGATCGGATCGGCGACAGCCACGAGGCCGACAACACGGCCGTCAACCGCCACGAACATCGCTGTCTTCCCCTCCGCGCGCAGTTTGTCAGCGGTCGCATCGGCGCTCTCGGTCTCGATCTTGAGCGATTGCATCAGGGCCGCGTTGCCGAGCGCCACCTGACGGCCCCCGACGCTGCCCGTGACGCCCTTGCCGGTCACGGCATCGAAATCCGACACCTTGTCCAGTACGATGTTGCGAGCCTTCGCGCCCTCGACGATGGCGTCGGCCAATGGGTGCTCCGACCCCCGCTCGAGCGCGGCCGCATTGGCCAGGACGTCTTCTTCTGCCATGTCCGCCAGCGCGACGGCATTCGTCAGCTTCGGCTTGCCCTCGGTCAAGGTACCGGTCTTGTCCACGATAAGAGTGTCGACGCGCGCCATGCGCTCCAGCGCCTCCGCATCCTTGACCAGGACACCCGCCTGCGCCCCGCGCCCGGCCGCTGTCGTGATCGAGATTGGCGTCGCCAGCCCGAGCGCACAGGGACACGCGATAATCAATACCGACACGGCGGCCGCCACGGCGAAGACGAATGCCGGGTTCGGTCCGAAGACAAGCCAGGTCAGGAACGCGAGCACCGCGACGCCGACCACGGTCGGCACAAAAATCTCCGAGACGCGGTCCGCCAGCCCCTGAATGGGCGCCCGCGAGCGGCGGGCGCCCGCCACCATCTCGACGATCTGCGCGAGCACCGTATCGGAACCGACAGCATCGGCGCGGAACGCGAACGTGCCGTTCTTGTTGATGGTTCCGCCCGTGACCCGGTCGCCTTCGGTCTTCTCAACCGGCACCGGTTCTCCGGTGATCATGCTTTCGTCGATGGAGGAGCGCCCCTCGACCACCTCGCCATCAACGGGAACGCTGTCGCCCGGACGAACGCGAAGCAGGTCCCCGGCCACGATGTTTTCAAGCGGCGCGTCGTATTCAGAGCCATCGGGCAGAATCCGCCTTGCCGTCTTCGGTGCGAGGTCCATCAGAGCGCGGATCGCGTCGCCCGTCCGTTCGCGCGCGCGAAGCTCAAGCACCTGCCCCACGAAGATCAGCGCCACGATGACGACGGCGGCCTCGTAGTAGGTGCCAACCATACCGTCCATCCGGTACTGCTCCGGGAAGACGCCCGGCAGGAACGTCGCGACGAGCGAGTAAAGATACGCCGCCCCGACGCCGAGCGAGATCAGAGTCCACATGTTCGGCGACCGGTTCTTGATCGAATCCAGCCCGCGCTGGAAAAATGGCCGAGCCGCCCAGAGCACGATGGGCGTGGCCAGCAGAAACTCGAGATAGACGGCCAGCTGATGGCCAACCCAGTCGCGCACAGGCAGTCCGACCATCTCGCCCATAGTGAGGATCACGAGCGGCACCGCGGCCGCCGCGCTGAACCAGAGACGCCGGGTAAAGTCTGTCAGCTCTTCGTTCGGTTCGTCCGAAGGCAACATCGGTTCAAGCGCCATGCCGCAGATCGGGCAAGCACCGGGTTCGTCACGGACGATTTCCGGATGCATCGGACAGGTCCATTGGCTCCCCGGCGCAGCATGTTTGCCGACCTTTGAGACATTACCCGATGCGTAGAACCATGGATCGACATCGAACTTCGATTGGCAGCCGTCGGAGCAGAAATTGAAGGTCTCGTCGCCGTATTCACGCGAGCGGGCTTCCGGGTTGACGGTCACCGACATTCCGCAAACCGGGTCTATCGCCGTCGGCGCGCCGGACGGCTCGGACATGTGAGAGTGCCCGCAATTGGCGTGATCGTGTTGATGGTGCGCGTTCTGTGACATTTCAGACTCCTGCCTGATCCCAAATAGAAGCTAGTGCTTCCAGTTACTGGAAGGTCAAGAGGGATTCGACGCGCGCCTCGTTGCCGTCATCACCCACAACCGTAATAGCCAGCATATCCGGCTGTAAGACCTTGATTAATTTTAAGAACCAGATCCGCTTCCACATGCCTGGCTCCTACATTCGCAGCAAGTTCGGCGCCACGCCGCCCGCTCAGATTCATAGCAATCCCAGGCGCCGTGAACGCACGAGCGGCGATGACAGACGACTCATCCGCGGAGAGCCTGACCAAATCGCCGCTGATCTTCACGGCGGCGACGGGACCGTCATCCGACGCGCCGACTGCGAGCACCGGCGGGCTGTCTTCGGTGTACGTGAACGTGCAGGCAGCGCCGTCCGGGAAGAGAACGCCGATTTCCTCGCCCGACATGAATTCCGGATCGAGAGGCGCAACATTCGCCGTCGCGAGGGCCGCTTCCAGCGTCATGATCGAAGCGGGTTCGGAAGGCACTGTCGTCTCGGCCCCCGACCGGCCTATATCGGCGATGAGATACCGCATTTCGGCGATTTCCTTGTCTTGGGCGTAGATGATCTCGTCCGCCAGCTTGCGGACACGCGGATCTGATATGTTGGCGCGGGAAGACGTCATGATCGCGATGGAGTGGTGCGGGATCATCGCGCGCATGAAGGACCGGTCTTCGATTGTGGCTTGGCTTCGGACTAGCCACAAAGACCCGGCGAAGACGATTGCCGCGCCGACGAAGATGGCCGCGTTCGCCATCCGGTTCTTGTACATGGACAGCATGAAGCCAAGCATGACGACCGCCATGGCCGCCCCCATGAATAGTGCCATGTAGGCGCGCGTTTCCGACCAGAAGACGTGACCTGGCAGATATGTGTTGAGATACATTAACCCCATCATCACCGTTGTCGAAGTTGCGATCATCGCAAAGAAGCGACCGTAATTCATTTTTTGCCTCCGAAAGGTATGCCCGGATGGACAATGAACTTACCGCGCTGGAAGGTTCCGACTTGCGCAAAAATGTTAACCTTCCAAATGGTGGAAGGTGCGATTTGAGCGCAGGAGGATTCGACAATGAACATCGGTGATGTGGCCGAGGCAAGCGGCTTGCCCGCCAAGACCTTGCGCTAGTACGAAGACATCGGGCTCGGACGCCCGTCCCGAGGCCACAACGGGCATCGCGCGTTCAGTGAGACGGACGTCCTCAAGCTTGCCTTCCTGTCCCGAGCGCGGTCGCTCGGTTTTTCGATCGAGGATTGCCGTTCGATGTTGGCTTTGTCCGAAGATCGCGATCGTTCGAGCGCGGACGCGAAAACATATCGCGACCGCCCACCTGGATCGGATTGCGCGGAAGATCGCAGAACCCGAGTCGCTCAAGCGCACCTTGAAAAATTTTCTCAGCCGGTGCCATGACGACGACAGGCCGGACTGCCCGATCCACGACGGATTGTCCGGCGAAACGGGCACGCGGTGATGCGCCGCAAGGGTATTCTGGGAACGGTTCTGGTTCTGGCGCTGGTCGGCGGCTGGTACGCCCTGAACCGAAACGGAGCACCACAGACGTCGCCGGCGCAGGTGGGGCTGCAAATCCCGGAGCTTGACGGTGCGGAGCAGGAAAGTGCTGCACTTTTCGCCGAGAACTGCGCAACCTGCCATGGGCTGAACGCGGCGGGGTCGGAAAATGGTCCACCGCTCGTCCACCGGATCTACGAGCCGAACCACCACGACGACATCGCCTTTCTGGTGGCCGCAAAGAACGGAGTCCGAGCCCATCACTGGCCTTTCGGAAACGTGCCGCCCGTCGAGGGCGTGACCGACGAAGGCGCGGCCCAATTCGTCGCCTACGTCCGAACGCTGCAACGCGCGAACAGCATTTGTTGAAGAGGATCGGGATGAGAAACTCGCTCAATCTGGCGAGCGACGTGGCGCTGCTGCCAATGATGTTGATGGACTCATCGGCGCGGGGCGCTTTCTTTCGAGCCAAGCATCGCGCCGACCAATGGCGCGTCGCTGAATTCCGCCTCCGTTGACATCGCCATGCCGATCACCATGATCATCTGCGCGATGCCACGAACACCGAGCTTCAACGCACACGCACAGATGAGCTGAAGTGGTGCCCAGAGCCGGAATCGAACCAGCGACACGCGGATTTTCAATCCGCTGCTCTACCAACTGAGCTATCTGGGCACCGGGGACGTTTCCGCCCGGCCCGGCACTCTTAGGCGAGGCAAGCGAGCCTGTCCAGAGGGTTTTCGCGCCCTTGCGCGCTCATGAAATTCAGTTCAGTCGAAGCTGCGGGTCTGCGGCGTCGGCCTCGTCGGGCGTGTCATCTCCCTCGGCGGGGATCGCATAGGCTCCGGTCAGCCAGCGGCCGAGGTCGACGTCGGCACAACGCTTCGAACAGAAGGGGCGGTATTTTGGATCGGTCTCTTTCTGGCAGATCGGGCAGGTCATATCTTACTTTGCTTCAGGACCGCCGCCAAAGGCAACCTGTCGCGCTTGCGCTGAAGCTCGAAGTTGCCCAAGGGGGTCCAGCCCGCAAGGCTCGTCTCCGCCGCCTCGCCGCGAAACGCGGTCCTGAGTTGCTGCTCCAGCGCGGCGCGGTCGCGTTTCGGAATTGGTGCGAAATCAACCGTAATCTGGCCGCCGAGGCCGCGCAGGCGCAATTGGCGCGGCAGGTCGCGGGCGGCGGCGATGTTCGCCTTGAGACTGGCGGCGGGCGAGGTGTCAGGGCCGGTATTCACGTCGACGGAAATCAGCGCGCATGTGGGCTCGACCGCCATGTGCGCCCCGCCTGGCAGCCGAACCTCCGGCACCAAAAGCGCATCGATCAACTCCTCCACTCCGTGGCGGGCGAAGGCGTCCGAACCCTGGGCCACCTCGTCCGGGACGGGATCGGACCAGTCGCGCCAAGCCGCCTCGTGCGGCGTGGGCGCGTCGACGAGGAATTCCGGCCCACCCGATGCGTCGGCCATGACCGTCTCGGCAAGGCCGCGCATCTGGGCGATGTCGGCGACGATGTCGTCGTCCTCGGCAAGCGCGGCGGCTGACCGGAGGATGAGTCCGTGCTCCGACCCCGCCATTCCGGCCGCCGCGAGCACTTCAAGCCGCACCCGGTCGCCGCCATCCTTGATCCGGCGCGAGATGTTCAGCCCATGCGCGGATGGCGTGACGATGCACAGGCGGCTCTTGAAGAGAAGCCGCCTCGTGACCGGCACCGCCTTGCCTTGTTCCGGATAGCCGGTCACCTGAACGAGCACCGGCTGACCGGGCGCCAGGCCCTTCGTCTCTCGCAGGTATCCCTTGGCTCCGGGCAGCTTCACGAAAACGCCGCCCTGCCCCTTCATCTGCCGGTCCGTCACGCCGCGCAGGATCGCGCCGGGGGCAAAGCCCTCCGCTTCGCCGGAATCGACGAGAAGATCCTCGAGCCGCCCGTCGACCATGAGCGCCGCCCCTTCGCGGCCGTGAAATTCGCCGAGAACGATCACCCGGCCTTTCACGCCTCAACTCCGTGAACGTCAATACCCGCCGCTTCGAGAAGATGCGCGGTCTCAGCAACCGGCAGCCCGACAACTCCGGTGAACGACCCCTGAAGCCAGGGAATGAACGCGCCGAAGCGGCCTTGGATACCGTAGGCGCCTGCCTTGCCCCTCCACTCACCGGACGCCAGATAGGCGTTCACCTCGGCGTCGGAGAGGGTCTTTACCTTGACGACGGTCTCGACCGCCCGCTCCCAAAGCCGGTCGCCGCGCCGCACTGCGACGGCGGTGATGACCCGATGGCGCCGCCCCGACAGCTTCCAGAGAAACTCCGCCGCCTCGCCCGCGCTTTCCGGCTTTCCCAGAATCCGGCGGCCGAGCGCAACGGTGGTGTCGGCGCAAAGCACGATTTCGTCCCGCCCGCAGCGCACGGCCATAGCCTTCTCGCGCGCCATGCGGGCGCAATACGGGCGCGGCAGTTCGCCGTTCAGGGGCGCTTCGTCTATGTCGGGCGCGCGTGTATCGTCGGGCGTGAGCCCCAGTTGCGCCAGAAGCTCTTTTCGGCGGGGACTCGCGGAACCGAGAACAAGGCGTGGACGCACCTTACTTGAAACGGTAATTGATCCGCCCCTTGGTCAGATCATAGGGCGTCATGGTCACCTGAACCTTGTCGCCCGCGAGGACGCGAATGCGGTTCTTCCGCATCTTTCCTGCCATCGTCGCAATGATCTCATGGCCGTTTTCCAGCTCGACCCTGAACGTCGCGTTCGGCAGGAGTTCCTTCACGACGCCCGGAAATTCGAGACCTTCTTCCTTGGCCATGGTCACTCCATAGTTGGTTCGCCCGGCTACCTCCGGGCGCGCGTTAAATGCGCCTGATAAGCTGCGAATTCAAGCGCAATCTCGGGTTTCGGCGTGCAGTCTGACCCTGGAAAGCTGCGAAATCTGTTCCGGCCAGTGCTTCAGGTTGAGAACACCGCCGTCCCTGCGGACCTCGGCGATGGCATCCCGCGAAACCTCGGCATAGACCCAACCGGGCTCGCCCAAACTGCCTTCCGCGAGAATTCCGGTCGGCGGAAATCCCCGGTCGGCCGGGCCATAGACCGATGCGACGCCCGTATTCTCCTCCATGCCGTTGCACCAGGGCGCATCGCCCACGACAGGCGCGTGGACCGCGACAAGCTGCCCTTCAAGCGCGCGGGCCATGGCGCCGACGCGCACCCGGGTGAACCCTGCGAGCGCATCCGTCGCGGAGGGAACGAGCAGGAATTCCACACCCGCCTCGGCGAGCGCGCGGCCGAGCAGCGGGAACTCGCCGTCGTAACAGATAAGAACCCCGATCCGGCCGAGGGCCGTATCGAAGACCTGAAGTCCGTCGCCCGCCACCACCTTCCAGTCCTCGCGTTCGAAGCGGGTCATCATCACCTTGTCCTGATGTCCGATAAGCCCCGCCGGCCCGAACAAACTCGCCCGGTTCACCGGCCTGTCGCCGGCATGGGGCCGGTCGAAAACGGGGCCGGAACCCGCGAGGATATGAACGCCGTAGTGCGCCGCCAGACGGGCATGCATCGCGTCCGATCCCGCCTTATGGCGGTCGACCTCATGCAGCGCGCCCTCAAGATCGCCGGCCACATCCTTGCCGCCAAGCGACGCGAGTTCCATCGCGCCGTACTCAGGAAAGACGAGAAGCTCTGCTCCTTTGCTGGCGGCGTCGGACACCCAGCGATCGAGCTTCAGCTCGTATTCCGACCAGTCGTTGAACCAGTCGAGCGGATAAGCGGCGGCGGCAACTTTCATGGTGTAACCTTCCTCGGAAGCCCAAAGAGACACGGCGGGACCGGCGCCGTCTTATCATGCAACCGCGCTCGCGCGTAGCAAGCGCCTTGCGCGATTGCGCTCTAGAGCGCCCTGATCCAGAACTGCATCGGCTTGGCGGTCTCCCTCGCCTCACCGATATCCTTCCAGCAATATTCCGCGATGGCCCCATCCAACGGAGTGTAGCCGCGCTTGCGCCAGAAGCCGTCGAGCGATCGGTAGTCGGAAGGATGGAGCGGATGATCGTCGGGCCGCACCACACGGCAGAAAGTAGAGAATTTTCGGCCCAGTGCCCTCGCATGCGCCTCGCGCGCGTCGAAGAAGGCATGGCCGAGCCCCCTGCCCCGATAGTCTGACAATAGCACCGACTCGGCGCAGTAGAAGATGTCCTTCAGCGCCAACCCCGTCGGCAGGAAAGCCGTGCCGAACTCGTCGCCGTGCTCCTCCATGGGAGTACCGGTCGAGGCGCCGACAAGGCGACCCTCGTCGAAAGCGCCGACGAGGACGGCGTTCGGACTTTCGCGATAGGTCCCGAGATAGCGCCGCTCGTAGTCGTGATCGCCATCGTAGAGATAAGGCCAATCCCGGAACACCGCGATCCTGAGCCGCGCCACGTCGTCCAGCGCAGTCTCGAGCGCCTGTCCCGAAAGGACGACAACCTTGACCGTCATGCCGAGACCTGCCGGATCCAGTCCTGCAGATTGTAGTAGGTCGTCACGCGGGTGATCTTTCCGTCCTTCAGGGAAAAGAACCCCCCGGCCGGCAGGATATATCTCTGCCCGCGAGCCTCCGGCAGGCCGGCATCGGTCTTCAGGTAGGTGCCGCTTACCGTGAACTCCGCCGCGCCGCGCGTGCCGTCCTCGTTCGAGAAGACGACCATGTCGGTCAGCTCTTCCTTGTAGGTCTCGCTCATATGGCGGCAGAATTCGGCGAAGGCCGCCTTGCCGAGCCGCGTCGCGGCCTCGTTCGCGTGATGCGCGAAGTCGTCGTGAAGCGTCGCAAGCATGGCGTCGATGTCGCCTCGGTTGAAAGCGTCGTAGTATGCTTCGATCGTCGCGCGGGTCATATGCCTCTCCTCCTGCTCCAAGGCGATTGATAGATGGAGGTTCAGGCGCTGCCCATCCTCATTGCGCTAATTTACAGCCGTGTCGCGACGACTCAAACCGGTCGCACCCTTAGTCCGCTTGGGTCGGCGGCCCGAACCGATCGATCATTCGCGCCCTGATCTGATCGCGCGTCTGGCGGTATGCGGCAAGCTTGGCCTCCCGCGCCTCGCCGATCCCGGCCGGGTCCATGACCTGCCAGTACTCGACGTCGAGATGGAAGAAGCGGGTGAACTCCAGCGCCAGCCGCTGGCTTGCCGGCGACAGCGCGACGACAAGGTCGAAACCCGACAGGTCGTCGCCCCACTGCTGCATCTCCTCGAAGCTCCGCGACCGGTGGCGCGACAGTTCAACGCCGATTTCCTGGCAGACAGCGATGGCGAATCCATCGATCTCCAGGTCGTTGTGGACGCCTGCGGACTGCACGTAGCACGCATGACCGTAGAACTTCTTCATCATGCCTTCGGCCATCGGCGACCGTATGGCGTTGTGGTCACAGCAGAAGAGCACCGACTGGGGCAGCGGGCGGGTCAAGCTCAGCCCCCGAAATGCAGAACGCAGATCAACGTGAAAAGCCTGCGAGCTGTATCGATATCGAGTTCGGCCTTGCCCTCGAGCCGTTCCTGCAGAACACGCGCGCCCTCGTTGTGTATGCCGCGCCTGGCCATGTCGATGGCTTCGATCTGGCTGGGTGGCAGCCGCTTGACTGCCTCGAAATAGCTCTCGCAGATCTGGAAGTAATCTTTCACGACCTGCCGGAAAGGCCCGAGCGACAAGTGAATCTCGGACATCTTCTGCGCGTCCTCGGTCGCGACTTCGAAGACGAGCCGTTTTTCGCGGATGGACAGAGAGAGACGGAAAGGTCCTTCGGGCGGTGCGGCACCGTCCTTCGGCGGCAGCGCGAAGGAGTTGTCCTCGAGAAGGTCGAAGATCGCGACCTTCCGCTCTTGCTCAACTTCGGGTGTTGGCGCGGGCAGACCCGAACTGTCGATTTCAATATGGCTGATGCGGCTCATCGCCTTCGATCCCTGCCTCCGACAGTGTCGCGCTTAGCCCATGACGCGCCGGTTCACAACATCGCCAGTCCAACTGACTGCGATTACCCTGCGGCTCGTCCTCAGTTCGACTGGTCGCTGACTTTGCCGGATGTCGCGCGGGCGGCGAAGACCGCGACGACGGACGCGAACACGATAACTACCGCCGCGCAGGCGAACACCCAGGCGCCTATGCGCACGTAAGCGACACCCCCGGCCAGGAGCCCGGCCACGCTTGCAATGGCACCTGCGCTGCCAGCGAACCCCTGCACAGCCCCCTGAAGTCGCTTCCCGGCGGACCGTGACAGCGCCGACATGAATGTCGGCCACATGAGACCGTTGCCAAGCGCGATCAGCGCGGCGCCGAGATAGATCACCGGCCGTTCGGTCGCAGTCAGCGCGCCGAATCCCAGCGCCATGATCACGCCCCCTCCGGTCATGAGCACGCGCTCGGAAAATCGCGCCGCCGCCCAGGACAGGATCGGCCCCTGGACCACAACCATCATCAGACTGAGGACCGCGAAATAGGTGCCGATATCGACGACCGTCCAGGAAAGCGCCGCGACGGCATGGACTGGAAACGCCGCATAGAAAAAGCTGAATCCCAGCATGACGAGGAAATTGATCGACATAAGGGCGCGCATATGCGGCAAATCCAGGATCGCCCGCACGCCGCCCGGCCGTTCGCAATCCACCTGGTAGCCCGGCTTCAACTCATTGCCATAGAGGTCGCAGGCGCTCGGCGCGGCAAGTTTCGCGTCGATCGGGGCAACTGCCACATCGCGCAGCCCGAACATGATAAGCACCAGCGCGAGCGCAGAGATTGCAAAGGCCGACAGGACTGGCAAGACCTCGCCCAGCACCGTCGCCCCGAGTATGCCCGCCAGCGCCGGTCCCACGATGAAGCCGAGATTGGTCGACACGGCCATACGGCCGAAATTGCGGCTGCGGTCCTTGTCGGTGGTGACGTCGGCAAGGTAGGCGTTCGCGACCGAGACATTGCCGCCCGTCAAGCCGTCGGTCGCCCGCGCGAGGAAGAGAACCAGCAGTGGCAGCGTGAGCGCGAACTCGCCCAGATACCCGTGTGATATGCGCGCGATCTCATGCGCGGGAAGCGCAAACGCGGCGAGGAACATGCCCCACGAAACGAGCGTTCCGAGTTGGCTGAGAATGAGGACCTTGCGCCGTCCTACGCGGTCGGACAGGCGTCCCAGAATCGGCGCGCCAAAAAGCTGGAACACGGAATAGGTGGCCGCCAGAACAGCGTATATTACTGCGTTTCCGCCCCACTTGGTCACGAGAACCACGAGGAACGGCGTGACGATGCTGAAGCCGAGCGTCCCGACGAAAGTGATCGCCAGGAGCGGAGTCAGAGTGGAGTCGCGTCTCGCCGCCGTGACCGGTCCCTCCCTCGGTGCGGGCGATCCGTCGCTCATAGCACGAAACCGTCGCCCGCCGGAACCAGCCTACGGGCCGAGGCGCAGTTGGGATCTAGCGGTTCAGCCGGTCGAGCCGGGCACGCACCGACAGGCCATGCGCTTCGAGGCTTTCCGATGTAGCCAGCCGCTCCGCCGACGGCCCGATCGCCGCGAGCGCCTCGGGTGACATTTTCGCGACCGTGGTCCGCTTGAGGAAATCGAGCACCGACAATCCGCTCGAGAACCGCGCCGACCGCGCCGTCGGCAGCACGTGGTTCGGCCCGCCCACATAGTCGCCGATGGCCTCGGGCGTCCAGCGCCCGAGGAACAGCGCACCGGCATGGGTGATCTTCTCGGCCAGCGTGTCCGGATCAGCGACGCACAGCTCCAAATGCTCCGGCGCGACGCGGTTCGAGAGCGCCACCGCCTCGTCCAGATCGCGCGTCACGATCACGGCGCCGTAGTCGCGCCAGCTCGCCCCGGCGATGGCGCGGCGCCCCAAGGTCCGCAGCCGCGCGTCGACCGCCGCGGCGACCGCCTGCCCAAAACCCGCATCATTGGTGACGAGGATCGCCTGCGCGCTCTCGTCATGCTCCGCTTGGCTCATCAGATCGAGCGCGATCCAGTCGGGATCGTTATCCCTGTCCGCGATCACCAGGATCTCCGACGGTCCCGCGATCATGTCGATGCCGACCCGCCCGAAGACGCGCCGTTTGGCGGCCGCCACATAGGCGTTCCCTGGCCCGGTGATCTTGTCCACCGGCCTGATCGTCTCGGTCCCATAGGCCAGCGCGGCGATCGCCTGAGCGCCTCCGATCCGGTACAACGTATCGACGCCAGCGAGATTCGCGGCCAGAAGCACCAGCGGATTGACCGCGCCTCCCGGCGTCGGGCAGCAGACCGCCAGCCGCTGCACGCCGGCCACCTTGGCCGGGATCGCATTCATCAGAACCGAGGACGGATAGGAAGCGAGCCCGCCGGGCACGTAGAGCCCTGCCGACGAAACCGGGCTCCAGCGCCAGCCAAGCTCCGCCCCCACCGCATCCGTCCAGCGCGCGTCCTCGGGCATCTGGCGCTCGTGATAGGCGCGGATGCGGCCCGCCGCGAGCTCCAGCGCCTCACGTTCCTCCGCCGGCACCTTTGCGATTTGCTCCTCGATCTCTCCCTCGGAAAAGGTGAGTGTCCCCGGCGTCAGTTCCAGCCGGTCGAACTGGGCGGTCAACTCGAGAACGGCCGCATCTCCCCGCGCCCGCACATCCGCGATGATCGCGGCCACCGCCGCATCTACATCCGGCGCATCTTCGCGCTTGGTCGAGAGGAGTTCCGCGAATGCAGGCTCGAACGTTTCATCTGCGGTAGAAAGAAATACAGGCATCTAAATCTCCCGGCGACGCGCTCCCCATACAGCCGCCGCGCGCGCGCCTCAAGCATTGCCGACGCAGCCGTGCCGAGACGTCACCCGGCGATCACAATCGACCATCTTCTTCATAGTCTAAATACCTTCGGGGGAATCCGCGCGTCAGTGCGGATGGAGGCGGCGCCCCCCTCGGACCGTGCCACCTGCGGCGACCGTCAGGTCAGTGCCCGCCACATGCTGATCTCGCAAGCTCCGCGGGACGGGCTGGGTCGGTCCGGTCCCAACACTTCCGCGAAGCCTGCCCGCGCATAGGCCGCACGCGCCGCTGCATTGGCCGCCCCCACCTCCAGCCACATTTCGCGCATGCCCGCCCGGCGGGCAGCCGCCATCGCCACGTCCATGAGCGCCCGCCCGACACCCCGCTGACGCATGACCGGTGATACGAAGACACCCTCAACCCAGGCCCGGGTCGGGAAGACCGGGTCGCGGTCCCGCGTCCACGTGATCGAGCCCACCGGCCGTTCGCCCTCGAAGGCAAGGAAGATTGGATTGTCGGCGATCTGAGCCGCGAAATCCTCGATCGGCCGGGTTTCCCAGTCTGCGAGCTGCGCCGAGAAGGCCAATGGCGCCGTCGCCAGCGCCTCGAGCCGGATCGCCCGCCACAGCGCCGCGTCGCCGGGCCCGAGCCGGCGGATCATTCCGGGTGAACCGGCGCCTTGTGCGACGGTGCGACATAGGGCCGTGTCACGTCCTTCAGCGTGACGTCGAGGCATTCAACCTCGGCTGCGATCGCACCGTCGCCGGCCAAAACGATTTCGACTCGCCCGGCCGGCGCCTCTCCCGGCTTCCACGTGATCGAGAGGATCGACAGGATAGCGTCCGCATCGCGCCGGTCGATACCCTGCGAGGCGACCTTCATCACGCCATCGAGCACCAGGAGCGACCGCACCCGCTCATAGGGCCGTCCGCGCGCTTCCGCCGCCTCGACATCCTCCCAGCGGAACCGATTGACGAGAAAGGCAAGCCTGCGCGCCTGAGGCTGCCAGGTCATGTCCACGGCCGACAGCACCGCGTCCTGGACGAGCGCGGAGATTACGGGCAAGTCCTCGGCCGCCTCGGCCTTCAAATAGACCGCGCGCCCACCCGCATCCTCGAACCGTGCGTCCTCGACCATCATTCGCCTTTCACACGCTCAATCTTCGCGCCGCAGGCACCGAGCTTCTCCTCGACGCGCTCGTATCCTCGATCAAGGTGGTAGACCCGGCTCACCATCGTCTCGCCTTCTGCACCGAGCCCGGCGAGGATCAGCGAGACCGACGCGCGCAGGTCCGTCGCCATGACCGGCGCGCCTTTCAGCCGCTCGACCCCGGTCACCGTCGCATGGCCACCGTGGACATCGATATCCGCCCCCATCCGCATCAATTCCGGCGCGTGCATGAAGCGGTTCTCGAAGATCGTCTCTTCCAGAACGCTCGTTCCTTTCGCCGTCGCCAGAAGAGCCATCATCTGCGCTTGGAGATCGGTCGGAAATCCGGGGAAGATCTCGGTCTTCACGTCCACGGCATTCGCCCGCCCGTTCGACCGCGCGACCTTCACGCCGCCGTTCGTGGGCGTCACGACAATGCCCGCCTCGTCGAGCTTTTCACAAAACGCCGGCAGCAGTTCCATGCTGCCACCCAAAAGCTCGACCTCGCCGCCCGCGATGGCCGGGGCGATCATGTAGGTGCCAAGCTCGATCCGGTCGGCCACGACCTGGTGCGTGGCGCCGTGCAGCCGGTCGACGCCCTCGATCGTGATCGTGTCCGTACCCTCGCCTTCGATCCGCGCTCCCATCGCGCGGAGGCACTTCACAAGATCTACGATCTCCGGCTCGCGCGCGGCGTTCTTCAACACCGTCGTGCCACGGGCGAGCGTCGCGGCCATGACCACGTTCTCGGTCGCGCCGACCGACGCGAAGCGCTGTTCGATCACCGCACCCTTCAGGCCACGCGGCGCAGCCGCATGGAGATAGCCGTCCTTCAGTTGGATCTCCGCACCCAGGGCTTCGAGCCCGTCGATGTGGATGTCCATCGGCCGCGCCCCGATCGCGCAGCCGCCCGGCAACGACACGACCGCCCGCCCCTCGCGCGCGAGAAGCGGCCCGAGAACGAGATTCGAGGCGCGCATCTTGCGCACGATATCGTAGTCGGCGGTCACGTTGTTCAGATCGTGCGAGGACATCGCGAGCACCTGTCCGCCCTGAAGCGCTGTCACCTCGGCACCGAGCGACTGTAGGAGATGCGTCATCGTGTTGATGTCCGACAACCGGGGCGCGTTCGTCAACGTCAGCGGCTCGTCGCTCAGAAGCGTTGCCGGCATGAGCGCGAGACAGGCATTCTTTGCGCCAGCGATCGGGATCGTACCTTTGAGCTCGGTCCCGCCCGTCACGATGATCGAATCCATGCCTGCCTCAGCTTTCCTTGTCGTCCCCGGCGGCCTTGGCGCTGCGCGCAATCGCCTGTGCCTTGCGGCGCGCAATATTGGCCTTGAGCGCTGCCTTCAACCGCGCTTCGCGCGTCTCTCCATCCGCCCCAGCTCGCTTTTTCGGGGGTTTTTTGTCCATGTCGCCCTCTCTACAGTGGAAGGACGGAAGCGTCCAGATTGCCCTTGCGCGGCCGGGCGTTTCCGTCTAACACCCGCCGCGTGAAATCGGCTGCCGTAGCTCAGGGGTAGAGCACTCCCTTGGTAAGGGAGAGGCCGAGAGTTCAAATCTCTCCGGCAGCACCATTAAAATCAAAGACTTAGTGGGAATTCTGGACGAGTCGAATGCGGCTTCCGTCGCGTTTCGGTGCGGAAACAGCGTGGAAACGCACCAGGAGTGTTTCAGTTGGAACAAGGGGCTCCCGGCTCGGTACAGAACAGGGCGCCCATGCGGATCTCAGGTTTGAAGTCTCCGGAAACCGACAGGATGATGTGGTGCTTTTCGGCCAACTGCTGCAACTCGAAGCCGTCGATCCTGTCCGTCGTCCAGAGTTCGCATATTTGCGGCATGTACTCCCCGCGATCGCCGAGATCGTCTGGGCCTTTCGGAGGGCATCGACCGCATCAATCGCATCGCCGATTGTTGCAGGATTCGCTACTTTGGCCGCGCGCTCCTCGGTATGAACCGTCAGGCGCTTCGGGATCGTCAGCCCCTCCAGTCCAGCGGGACCACTTGGCCGGATCTCTTGCTCCAAGCATTCTGCGTGTTTATTCTCAGCCTCCCGGCGGGCGTCCGTGGCGGTCGAGATGCGGGTCGATCCGCCCGGGACTTGCCAGATGCATTCGACCCTCGACTCCCCTGTCGCACCAGTGGGGACGCACAAATTCGGCCCGGCGGGGCGTGGAATGATCAGCTCCTGAGTTCGCCTTCGCCAAGGGATTGTGCACTCCGAATTCAGAGAGCTGCACTTGCTCTGTTGGCGACTGTTCTGAAGGGTCACGCCAAGCGCCCTTCCCCCGTCAGCTCGGCATGCTCACGCCACGACCGGAAATCATTCCCAGCTGCGCACAGAGCTTCAGAACCGTCCAATAGCCTTGTCGCACCGCAGTTTCGCGCTCCTCTCCCGACGGAAAGGGCAAATGAAGTGTTCGATCCACAGGGCCGATCTGCTCAACCAGTTTTTCATCGATTGATGTCACGTCAAGGGCGTCCAGTGTGATCAGCACAAGCGAACCACGCAGCCGCGACAGGCTCGGCAGTTCCAAAAGCCGGCCGTAGATGTCGCGCGCGATCGGGGAGTATCCGGCCACGACTGCTGTAGGTCCGGGTCGAATGCCGCCAACTCTTAATCCAAATGGACGGCCATCGCGTACATCGCTGAGAACCTCCACGTAACCGCGATCGGCATACTGATCGGCCAGTTCACCGAGATTGGAAATCTCCGTGGCCATCATCTGATTTTTCCTCAGTTGAAGAAAAAGGGGCGGGTTTCACCGCCCCAGTCATGATCAAACGAGGGGTCCGCTCTTTAGTTGAAGCTGTAGACCAGCGACACGTTGAGCGTGTTATCGGTGCTCTTCAGGCCCGGCAGCGGATCGGTGTCGTATTCGGTCCGGTA
>NZ_OMOQ01000006.1 GCF_900302475.1 Defluviimonas aquaemixtae | reverse complement strand
CCTCCTGGATCGCGTCGATCAGAAGCTCCGGAATGCCGCAAAGGCCGAAGCCGCCCGCCGCGATGAACATGCCGTCGTGAAGCAGCCCGTCCAGGGCCTCCTTCGCGCTGCCGTAGACCTTCTTCATCGTCGCTCCCCGAAATTGCTCCGCGAGGATTTGTCGCGCGGGGGGCGGGCGAAGTCAATCGCTGCGGTGCGGCAAGGGGGGCTACTTGGCGGCGGCTTTCTTCGCCGCCTGCTTCGTCGTCTTCTTCGCCGCCTTCTTGCGGCCGCCGCCCTTTTTCGCGGCCTTCTCGGCGATGAGCGTCAGCGCCTCGTCGAAGGTCACGGCCTCGGGCGACATCTCCTTCGGCAGCGTGGCGTTCACCTTTGCCCATTTCACGTAGGGTCCGTAGCGGCCCGACATGACCTGAACCGGCCCGCCGTCGGGATGTTCGCCCAGTTCGCGAAGCGGCGTCGGTGCAGCGCGTCCGGTGCGCGTCGCCTTTTCGGCCAGCACTTCGACGGCGCGGTTCATGCCGACGGTGAAGACCTCGTCGACATCGGGCAGGTTCGCGTAGACGCGGCCGTGCTTCACGTAGGGCCCGTAACGGCCGATCCCGGCCTCCACCGGCTCGCCGTCATCGGGATGCGATCCGACCTCGCGCGGCAGGCTGAGGAGCATCAGCGCGCGATCCAGCTCAAGCTCGGCCGGCGACCAGCCCTTGGGCAGGCTCGCGCGCGGCGGCTTGGGGTTGTCCTCGTCAGCCTCGCCGCGCTGGACATAGGGGCCGAACCGGCCCGCCCGGATATAGATAGGCAGGCCGTTCTCGTCGTGGCCGAGCAGCCGGTCGCCGGTGTCGCCGGCCTCGCCGTTCGGGCCCGAAAGCGGCCTTGTGAAACGGCAGTTCGGATAGTTCGAGCAGCCGATGAACGCACCGCCCGACCGCGCGGTCTTGAGGTTCAGTCGTCCCTCTCCGCAGGTTGGGCAGAGGCGCGGGTCGGACCCGTCCTCGCGCGGCGGATAGAGATGGGGGGCGAGAAAGTCGTCGATCTTTTCCAGCACCTCGCCGATCCTGAGATCCGACGTCTCCGCGATCGCGGCGGTAAAGTCGCGCCAGAACCGGGCCAGCACATCCTTGTAGTCGCGGCTGCCGGCGGAGATGTCGTCAAGCTCCTCCTCCAGGTCGGCGGTGAAGTCGTACTCGACGTAGCGGCGGAAGAAGTTCGTCAGAAACGCGGTAACGAGCCGGCCCTTGTCCTCGGGAACGAGGCGGCCCTTTTCCTTGCGCACGTATTCGCGGTCCTGGATCGTGGTGACGATCGAGGCGTAGGTCGAGGGACGCCCGATGCCGAGCTCTTCCATGCGTTTGACCAAGGTCGCCTCGGTGTATCGCGGCGGCGGCTGGGTGAAATGCTGCTCGGGCGAGATTTTGCGTTTCTCGGTGCGTTCGCCCTCCGTGATCTGCGGCAGGCGGGCGCTGTCGTCGCCATCCTCGTCGTCGCGGCCTTCGTCATAGACCTTGAGGAAGCCGTCGAACATCACGACCTGGCCGGTCGCGCGCAGCCCGACCTCGCCGTCCGCGCTGGCGATGTCCACCGTGGTGCGTTCGAGCCGGGCCGCCGCCATCTGGCTCGCGATGGTACGCTTCCAGATCAGGTCGTAGAGCTTCTTCTGCTCGCCTTCGACGCGGATCTTGTCGGGTGAGAGGCTCATGTCGGTCGGCCGGATGCATTCATGCGCTTCCTGCGCGTTCTTGGCCTTGTTCTTATACATCCGCGGGCTGTCGGGGACGTATTCTGCGCCGAAGCGGCGCTTGATCTCGTCGCGCGCGGCCATCACGGCTTCGGGTGCCATGTCGATGCCGTCGGTCCGCATATAGGTGATGTGGCCCGCCTCGTAGAGCCGCTGGGCGGTTGACATCGCGGCCTTCGCTCCCATGCCGAATTTGCGGGACGCCTCCTGTTGCAGCGTCGAGGTCATGAAGGGCGCGTAGGGATTGCGGTTCGCGGGCTTTGCTTCGACCGATTTCACCATCAGGTCGCGCGAGGTGATCGCCTGGACGGCCATTTCAGCGGCGGTTTCGTTGGCGAGGTCGAACTTCTCGAGCTTCTTGCCGCCAAGCACGGTGAGACGCGCCTCGAACTCCTGCCCGCGCGGGGTGGCGAGCGTGGCGGTGACGGTCCAGTATTCGCGCGCCTTGAAGGCCTCGATCTCAAGCTCGCGCTCGACGATGAGGCGCAGGCAGACGGACTGGACGCGACCCGCGGATTTCGCGCCGGGCAGCTTGCGCCAGAGCACGGGCGAGAGGTTGAAGCCGACGAGATAGTCGAGCGCCCGGCGGGCGAGATACGCCTCGACGAGCGCGGTATCGACGTCGCGCGGATGGGCCATCGCATCCGAGACGGCGTTCTTGGTGATCGCGTTGAACGTGACTCGGCGGACTTCCTTGCCTTTCTTCAGGCTCGAGGCCAGTGCCTCCTTCAGGTGCCAAGAGATCGCCTCGCCCTCGCGGTCGGGGTCGGTGGCGAGGATGAGCGTGTCGTCGGTTTTCAGTGCCTCGGCGATCGCCCTGACATGCTTCTTGCTGTCCGACGCCACTTCCCATTTCATGTCGAATTCGTTGTCGGGATCGACGGAGCCGTCTTTGGGCGGCAGGTCGCGGACATGGCCGTAAGAGGCGAGCACCGTGTAGTCCTGGCCGAGATACTTGTTGATTGTCTTGGCCTTGGCGGGGGACTCTACGACGACGACGGCCATGACTTCCTCTTGAAAACGGCTTTTCTGCTCTGGGCGCGTTACATGGGCGGCAAGCGGAGCGAATGTCAATGACCGTGCGCAGCCACTGTCGGGTGTCGCCTGTAGGTTGAGAACGCAAAGCGTGATACATTGTCTGCCGCCGCCCGCATATCATGCCGCGCACCTATTTCGGGGCGCGGGAGGGCGGCGACGCATTTTAGCGAAGGAGGTTTTGCCATGTGTCTATCCGCTCCGTCCTGCTGTTCCCATTCAGGTCCGTTCGTGCCCGTGCCCTTCCACTGCATCGTGCCGCCGCACATGCTTGAAGTGCTCACCATGCGGGGCGATGCCAAGACGGCGAAGGCCGCGCGCGAGCAGATCGCCATCGCCGCGCGTGCCCGAGAGGAGCGCAGCCAGCAGTCGAACCTGCGCATGTTGCCCGCCGGCGCCGAGACGGCGGCGGCTTTCGTGACGCCGGCCGCCATCGCCGCCGCACCCGTGCGCAATCTCGACCGCGCGGTTCATGACGGCAAGCAGAAGGCGGCCCTGCCCGGCACGCTGGTGCGATCGGAAGGTGACGGCCCGTCGGGCGACGACGATGTCGACATGGCCTATGACAGCGCCAAGCAGGTCTACGATCTCTACTTCGCAGAGTTCGGGCGCGATTCGATCGACGGGATGGGCATGAAGCTGATCCAGACGGTGCATCATCGCCGGAAGTTCAACAACGCGTTCTGGGACGGCACGCAGATGGCGTATGGCGATGGCGACGGGAAGATCTTTTCCACCTTCCTCGAACTGTCGGTCATCGGCCACGAGATGAGCCACGGGGTCGTGCAGTTCTCCGGAGGGCTCGTCTACGAGGGTCAGTCCGGTGCGCTCAACGAGAGCTTCGCCGACGTCTTCGGCGCGATCGTCAAGCAGCACGCGACGGGCGAAAGCGTGGATCATTCCGACTGGCTGATAGGCAAGGCGATCCTGGGACCCGACATCAACGGCTCGGCGCTGCGCTCGATGAAGGCGCCGGGCACGGCCTATTCGGACGCCGTTCTTGGCCAGGACCCGCAGCCCTACCACATGGACTTCTACGTCAACACCACCTCAGACAACGGCGGTGTTCACATCAACTCTGGAATTCCCAACCACGCCTTCTATCTTTATTGCCAGTACATGGGCGGAAACGCCTGGGAGAAACCGGGGCAGATCTGGTACCACGCGCTGCAGCGGCTGAACAATCCGAACGCGGTCTTCCATGACTGGGCGACTCAGACGATGGAAAGCGCGATGGAGCTATACGGGATCGGATCAATGGACGCCAAGCTGCTCAGGCGGGCCTGGAAGCTCGTGGGCATCGAGGTCTGAGGATGGGCGGCGGCGTGGAAGGGGCGTGTCTGGCGATGATGTTGACAATTGCGACGAGTGGGGGGATCGGCGGTTTCGGTCTCGGCAAGGAACGGTCTGTCGCGGTGGGCAACCTGCCCACGCCGCTGCGCCAGGAAGTCTGTGACCAGTTCACCGAAGAGCGGCTCGCCAAGCTCGCCGCGACCAGCGCGCAGCGCGGCGCGGACCGGCTGACCTACGTGATCGGGCTCGACATGGAAGATGGCAAGCCGGTCGAGTACCGGCTCGACGAAGCGGCGATGCCGCCGGAAATGCTCGACCTCATCGACACGATGCTCCACACGGGCGAGTGATTGCCGCAGTTCGCGGCGCGGATGTCCGGCGCAGGTCGCGCATGACAGACCCGCGCGCGCGAAGGGGGGAGGCAAGCCCCGAAACGTAGAGGCGCGGCAGGGATTGCGCGCCTGATCAAGTGGCATTGCCTGAAAACGTCTCAGTCGACCCGTGACAAGAGGCCGCCGGGCTGGCGCTGGACGCGGCCGTCAAGCTCCAATGCGATCAGTTCCTCTGCCACGCTCGCTGCGGGCAGCGCGAGGTCGCGAATTAGCTGGTCCTCTGCCACCGGGCTCGGTCCGAGACGGTCGAGAATCCGGTCGTGAAGGGCGGCACTTTCTTGTCGGGGCGGATTGGGCGGCGCGACCGGGGCACCGGCAGAGGCGGTGCGAGCGGGCGCCGGTGCGCCTTCGACCGCCGAGGCGGCGCGCGGCGTCGAGCGGCCGCCGTCACCGCCGCCGGGCATCTCCGAGAGCGCGGCCAGCACGTCGTCGGCCCCGCGCACGAGGGTCGCGCCATCGCGGATCAGCATGTTGCAGCCCGCCGCGCGCCCGTCGAACGGATGGCCCGGCACGGCCAATACCTCGCGCCCCTGCTCGAGCGCGATGCGCGCCGTGATCAGGCTGCCGGAGCGGTGCGCAGCCTCGACCACGACAACGGCGCGCGACAGGCCCGCGACGATTCGGTTGCGCATCGGGAAATGGCGCGCGAGCGGGTCGAGCCCGATCGGCTGTTCCGAAAGCATCAGCCCCTTGGCTGCGACCTCGCCGGCCAGACCCGTATTCTCCGCCGGATAGACGACGTCCACGCCGCCCGCCATCACCGCTACCGTGCCGGTGGGCAGCGCGGCGGCGTGGGCGGCGGCATCGACGCCGCGTGCGAGCCCCGAGACGACGGTGACGCCGGCCGCGCCGAGCCCCTCGGCGAGCTTGCGCGCCATGCGCGTGCCGAGGGAGGAGGCGCTGCGGGCACCGACAAGCGCGACCATCGGGCGGGCGAGCAGGCCGGTATCGCCGCGCACCCAGAGGACCGGCGGGGCGTCGGAAATGTCGGCGAGTGCATGTGGATAGGCGGGCTCGCCCCGGCAAAGAAGCCTTGCCCCTGCGGACTTCCCCGCCTTGTGTTCGGAAAGTGCCACGCCTTCGGGGCACGCCTTGTAGGCCTCGACCCCGGCAGCCTTCGCGATTTCGGGCAATGCGAGAAGCGCCGCCTCAGCGGAGCCATGTTCCTCGATCAGTCGCCAGAAGGTTGCTACGCCGACGCGGTGGGAGCGAATGAGGCGGAGCCACGACAGTCTGTCGTCTTCCGTGGTGGGTGGGGTGAAGGGGGTGGGGTAAGAGAACAAACCTTGTATCCCTCGTGCCTTCGCCTCATTCGCAAGCTGAAGATGCAGCCACAAGGTTAATCAATGGTTACGATTCGCGGCGATTTTGGCGCCCCGCGAAAAAAGCCACATGCGTTCAGAGACCACCCGCCAACCGGCCCGCCGCGCACGTTAGACCGGCAGCGCATTCCGTGGTATCGACCGGCAGGCGGTGCGCCTCAGAGAAGTTCCGGAGGTTCATGGGACAGAACGATGTGAGGGCAGGGCGGCCGGTGCGGCTGGAGCTGAACGCCCAACGCGTGACGGCGGCGATGGACTTCTACGGGGCGCTCTTTGGCTGGACTTGCACGCCTTTGCATGTTGCGCCATGGGGTTCGATACCGCTTATCGCGAACGGTGATCGCGTCTTTGGCAACCAGTTCATGGCAATGGGCGCATTCGCCGTCGCGAAATGGATGATCTGGTTCTCGGGCGATCTGGAGCTTGCCGAGCAGGCCATCAAGCGCGGCGGCGGCGAGACCGGAAGGGGCATTTATTCCCTCGGAGAGCTCGGGCAGCTCCTTGATGCGCGCGATCCGGCCGGCAATGCGTTTTCCTTGATCCGCCTTCGGACGCACCCGCCCGAGCACGATTCGCCGGGCGATCCGTGCCTTGCCGAATTCTGGGGGCCGAATGTCTCGGATCTCGCCGGTTTTTACGCCGACGTGTTCGGCTTTCAATCCGCATCGACGGCGCGCGGCGCGAAGCTGTCGGACGGCGAAGACCCCCGGCTGTTTTTTCGAGACACGGAGTTCGACATGCCCAGGCCGTGCTGGATTCCGTATTTCCGCTCAACGAGCGTCGGAGGCGATTGCGAGAGGGCACGGCGCGCGGGCGCGATCGTTCAGGTTCACAAGGAAAACGTGGAGGATATCGGCGAACTCGTCGTGCTCGCGGACCCCGCGGGAGCGTTCTTTGGGCTCGTGGACCCCGTCCGCGCCTCGGCATCCGGCTGATCCCGCCAACCGCAAGGCGTCGCCACGGCAGTTTGCGCTTCGCTAGGCCGCCGAGCCGCCCACCGTGAGACCGCCGATGAGAAGCGTCGGCTGGCCGACACCCACCGGCACCCATTGCCCGGCCTTGCCGCAATTGCCGATGCCTGGGTCGAGCTTCATGTCGTTGCCGATCGCGCGGATGTTCTTGAGCGCCGTCGCGCCGTCGCCGATCAGCGTCGCGCCCTTGACCGGGTCGCCGATCTTGCCGTCCTTCACGCGGTAAGCTTCGGTGCAGGAAAACACGAACTTGCCGTTCGTGATGTCCACCTGCCCGCCGCCGAAGCCCACGGCGTAGATGCCGTCCTTCACGTCGGCCACCACATCCTCCGCCCGCGCTTCGCCGTCGAGCATGTAGGTATTCGTCATCCGAGGCATCGGGATATGCGCGAAACTCTCGCGCCGCCCGTTGCCTGTGGGCGTCACGCCCATCAGCCGGGCGTTCTGCCGGTCCTGCATGTACCCCACGAGGACGCCGTCCTCGATCAGCACGTTCTTGCCCGAAGGCGTGCCTTCGTCATCGACGGTGAGCGAGCCGCGCCGGTCGGGGATGGTGCCGTCGTCGAGCACGGTCACGCCCTTCGCCGCGACCTGCTGCCCCATGAGACCGGCGAAGGCCGATGTCTTCTTGCGGTTGAAGTCGCCCTCGAGCCCGTGGCCGACGGCTTCGTGCAGCAGGATTCCCGGCCAGCCGGCGCCGAGCGCCACATCCATCACGCCGGCCGGCGCGGCAACGGAGCGGAGGTTGACGAGCGCGATCCGCAGCGCCTCGCGGATCGCGGCCTGCCAGTTTTCCGGCGCGATGAGCGGGCCGAGCCCGTACCGCCCGCCGCTGCCGTGACTGCCGGTTTCGCGCCGGCCAGCCTCCTCGACGATGACGGAGACATTGAGCCGGGCCATCGGGCGGATGTCCGACACGAGCCCGCCCTCGGGGCGCAGGATGACGACCTCTTGCAGCGAGGCCGCGATCGAGGCCGTGACCTGCACCACGCGGGGATCAAGGGCTCGGGCAAAGGCGTCGATCTCGCGGAGCGTCTCGACCTTGGGGGCGAAGGCCGCGTCGGCCATCGGGTCCATGTCGCCGTAGAGGTGGCGGTTGGTGCGTGTGGGCGGCGGGGCCATGACGCCGCCTCCATCTCCCACCGCGAGGCGCGCGGTCTCAGCGGCGCGCTTTAGTGCGGATTCGGAGATTTCGGTCGAGTGGGCATAACCCGCGACCTCGCCGTTCACCGCGCGCAGGCCGAATCCTTCCGATGCGTCGTAGCTCGCGTTGCGCAGGCGGCCGTCGTCATAGACGAGCGCCTCCGAGCGGCGGCGTTCGAGAAACAGTTCGCCATCTTCTGCGCCGGCGGTCGCCTCGCGCAGAATCGCAAGCGCGCGCGCCTCGTCCAGATGAGACTCAAACGGTGAAAATCGCGGCTCTGTCATCGTCGTCGCCTCTGCAGTCCTTGATTCTGGTCAAGAAGCGGCCGTTTGCCGCAATGGTTTCGCTTGTCGCACTCACTCTAATATGATTTTAGAGTGCGCGGATACAACCGGCCCGCCGCCAAAGCGGCACCGGTCTGGAACCGGCTGTATCAGCCGCGACAGGAACGGGAAAACGACATGCGTCTTGCGACCAAGCTTTCCGGCCTCTGGGCCGCCTTTACCGCCACCATCGCCGCCGGCGCGGCCCGCGCCCAGGACGGCATCACCGGGCTTGAAATCGTGGGTCGGCCCGTAGCCGACGGCACCGGCTTCCAGCCTGCGGTGACGGAACTGGCACGCGACCAGCAGTGGCTGGATGACATGCTGCTCTACCTCTGCATCGGGGTAGCAGGCTTTGTTGTGGTGCTTCTGTTGATCGTGATCCTGCGCTACAACAGCCGCGTCAACCCGACGCCGGCGAAATTCACGCACAACACGCCGATCGAGATTCTCTGGACGCTGATCCCCGTCCTGATCCTTGTTGTGCTCGGCTCGTTCTCGCTGCCGGTTCTCTTCAAGCAGCAGGAGATCCCGGAAGGCGACGTGGTGATCAAGGCGATCGGGAACCAGTGGTACTGGTCCTACGAGTATCCCGACGAGGAAATCGCATTTGACAGCTTCCTGCTGGGTCGTGACGGACTGGAAGCGGCCGGCTACAGCCAGGATGAATTTCTTCTGGCCACCGACACAGCGGTCGTGGTTCCGGTCGACAAGACCGTGGTCGTTCAGGTCACCGCGAACGACGTGATCCATGCCTGGACCATCCCTGCCTTCGCCGTGAAGCAGGATGCCGTGCCGGGCCGGATCGCGGAGCTGTGGTTCAAGGCCGAGCGCGAGGGCATCTATTTCGGACAGTGTTCGGAGCTTTGCGGCAAGGATCACGCCTATATGCCGATCACCGTGAAGGTCGTCAGCCAGGAAGTCTATGACGATTGGGTGCAACGCACCAAAACGGCAGGCCTGGGTAACTCGGCGCCGGTTCAGGTGGCGCAGGCCGACTGACAATGGGCTGGGGCGCGCCGGCCGCGTGCGCCCCGTCCCAGCGGGGGAGAGCGATGAGCGATATCAGCGCTATTGACCACGGCCAGGAGGCGAGCTTCGGCGACTACGTGCAGCTTCTGAAGCCGCGCGTCATGTCGCTTGTCGTCTTTACCGCCATGGTCGGGCTGATCGTCGCGCCGGTCGCCGTCCATCCCTTCGTTGCGTTCACTGCGATCCTCTTCATCGCACTCGGCGGCGGTGCCTCGGGGGCGCTGAACATGTGGTACGACGCCGATATCGACAGGGTGATGCGGCGCACCCAGGGGCGCCCGATTCCGGCCGGCCGGGTGAGCGAGGGTGAGGCGCTCGGCCTTGGACTTGCGTTGTCGGGTCTCTCCTGCCTGATGCTGGGACTCGCGACCAACTGGTTCGCCGGCGCGTTCCTGGCCTTCACCATCTTCTTCTACGTTGTCGTCTACACGATTTGGTTGAAGCGCCTGACGCCGCAGAACATCGTCATCGGTGGTGCGGCCGGGGCCTTCCCGCCGATGATCGGCTGGGCCGCCGCGACGGGCGGCGTGTCTGTCGAGTCGCTTCTCATGTTCGCGCTCATCTTCACGTGGACCCCGCCGCACTTCTGGGCGCTCGCGCTCTTCATGAAGGACGACTATTCCAAGGCCGGTGTGCCGATGCTCACGGTGACGCATGGCAGGGCCGTGACGCGCAGGCACATCCTCGTTTACACGGTCCTGCTGGCGCCCTTCGCGATCGCGCTTTCGTTGTCCTCGATTGGCGGGCCTGTGACGCTGGCCGCGGCGCTGGTGCTGAACGCGCTATTCATCCGGGGCGCCATCCGAGTCGCGCGGCGCGATGAGGCTGTGGCGGAGGCCGACGGCTATAAGGCCGAGAAGGCGCTTTTCCGCTTCTCGCTCGGCTACCTGTTCCTGCATTTCGGCGCGCTTCTCGTCGAGACGAGCCTCGCACCCCTCGGGCTCGGAGGATGGTGATGGCGCTCAACCGCGATCACGAGATCCACGGCCGCCGCTGGGGCCGCAACCTTGGACTGGGGCTGGTCCTTGGCGCCTTTGTCGCGCTGATCTTCGGCCTGACCGTAGTCAAGATCTCCCATCTCGAAGAGGGCAAGCTGCCAGCCTCGGAGGCGTCGAGATGAAGCGGCTCGAGGGCAACAGCCGGACTGCTGCAATGCTCGTGGGCGTCGTCGTCACGATGGGGGGGCTCGCTTGGGCTGCGGTGCCGTTCTACGACTGGTTCTGCCGGGTCACGGGCTATGGAGGCACGACGAATGTCGCCGCTTCAGGCGCGTCCGAGATCCTCGACGAGATCGTGACGGTCCGCTTTGACGCCAACACCGCTTCGGGCATGCCGTGGGAGTTCCGCCCCGTCCAGCGCGAGATGAAGCTGAAGATTGGCGAGACGGGGATGGCCTTCTACGAGGCTTACAACCCGACCGACAGGCCGGTCGCGGGAACCGCCAGCTACAACGTCGCGCCGGACATTGCGGGCTACTACTTCAGCAAGATCCAGTGCTTCTGCTTCACCGAGCAGGTGCTGCAGCCCGGCGAGCGGATCGAGATGCCGGTCGTCTTCTACGTCGATCCCGATCTGGTGGACGACCGCGACGCGGGGCGTATCCGGAATATCACGCTCAGCTACACATTCTACCAAACCGAGCTGCCCGAGGCGCAAGCGAACCTTTCGCCCGGCCAGAGCGCCGACTATAACTAAGGCCAAATCAGGGAAACCGACATGGCGCACGCGAAGAACCACGACTACCACATTCTCAAGCCCTCGCTTTGGCCGTTCCTTGGCGCGATCGGCGGCTTCATCATGCTGTTCGGGGCAGTCCTGTGGATGAAGGGCATCACGCCCTTCATGTTCCTCATCGGCCTCGCGCTGGTGCTTTACGTCATGTACGGCTGGTGGGCGGACGTGATCCACGAGGGCAATACCGGCGACCACACCCCGGTCGTACGGATCAGCCTGCGCTACGGCTTCATCCTGTTCATCATGTCCGAGGTGATGTTCTTCTCGGCCTGGTTCTGGACCTTCTTCAAGCACGCGCTCTACCCGATGGGCCCGGAAAGCCCCGCGGTGGACGGCGTCTGGCCGCCGGCGGGGATCGAGACCTTCGACCCGTGGCACCTGCCGCTGATCAACACACTGATCCTGCTCTGCTCAGGAGCGGCCGCGACCTGGGCGCACCACGCGATCGCGCACGAGAACAACCGCAAGGACATGATAAACGGGCTTGCGCTCGCCGTGTTCCTCGGCGTCTGCTTCACAGCACTTCAGGCCTACGAATACAGCCATGCGGCTTTCGGCTTCGCGGGCAACATCTACGGTGCGTCGTTCTTCATGGCGACGGGCTTCCACGGCGCGCATGTCGTCATCGGGACGATCTTCCTCCTGGTCTGCATGTTCCGGGCGATGAAAGGTGACTTCACGCCCGAGCAGCATGTCGGCTTCGAGGCGGCCGCGTGGTATTGGCACTTTGTCGACGTGGTTTGGCTTTTCCTCTTCGCGGCGATCTACATCTGGGGAAGCGCCTGACCGGCGTCCCCGGCGGAAACGGGAAACGCGGGGGGCATGCTCCCCGCGTTTTGTTTTGAGGTTTATGCATGCGCCGCTATCTTCCCGCGCTCGTTATCGGCGCCGCCGGTATCGCCGTCCTCATGGCGCTCGGGTTCTGGCAGGCGCGGAGGCTCGCCTGGAAAGAGGGCGTGATCGCCGCCATCGAGGCGCAAATCGCGGCCGACCCTGTTCCGCTTTCCAGCATCGCGACGCCAATGCGCGAGTCCGATCTCTATCGTCCGGTAACGGTGGCGGGCCGCACGACTGGAGAGGAGCTTCTGGTCCTGTCGGGCAAGAAGGGCCAAGGCGCGGGCTATGAGGTCATCGCGGTCTTCGAGACAGCGGAAGGCGCACGCATCCTGATCGACCGCGGCTTCATCCCGGAGACGGCACGGTCCGATCCCCGCCCGCCGGTCGCTCTGTCGGTGACCGGCAACCTCCACTGGCCGGAAGAGACCGACAGCTTCACTCCGCCCCCCGACGCGCGAACAGGGCTCTGGTTCGCCCGCGACGTGGCGGCGATGTCCGAATCCCTCGGCACGCTGCCAGTCCTTGTCGTGGCCCGCCAAATCGAGGGCGACGCGCAGGGCATCGTACCGGTACCTGTCGGCACGTCTGCCATCCCGAACGACCACCGCGAATATGCGATCACCTGGTTTTCGCTGGCGGCGGTCTGGGCGGGGATGACAGGGTTTCTACTCTGGCGTATCAGGCAGCGGACGAACTGAGGAACAATATGCGCTACGTTTCAACGAGGGGCGGGGCCCCGGTTTTGAGCTTCGGCGAGGCGATGCTGACCGGGCTGGCCCGCGACGGCGGGCTCTACGTGCCCGAGGCGATCCCGGCGCTCTCGGCGGACGAGATCGCAGCGCTCGGGGGCTTGGACTACGAGGAGGCGGCGTTCCGCGTGATGCGCCCCTTCGTGGGGGACACGTTCACGGATGCCGAGTTTCGCCAGGCGATCGACGCCGCCTATGCCGGATTCGGCCACGCGGCGCGCGCGCCGCTCGTGCAGCTCGCGCCAAACCACTTCCTTCTGGAGTTGTTCCACGGCCCGACACTCGCGTTCAAGGACTTCGCGATGCAGCTCATAGGGCAGCTTTTCCAGATCGCGCTCGCGCGCGAGGGGCGGCGGGTCACCATAGTCGGCGCGACCTCGGGCGATACCGGATCGGCGGCCATCGAGGCGTTCAGGGGCCTCGATAATGTCGATGTCTTCATCCTCTTTCCCGAGGGACGTGTCTCGGATGTCCAGCGCCGGCAGATGACGACGCCGGACGAGGGCAACGTCCACGCCCTCGCGCTTGCGGGTGATTTCGACGATTGCCAGGCGCGGCTCAAGGACATGTTCAACCATTTCGAGTTCCGCGACGAGGTGGGGCTTGCCGGTGTGAACTCCATCAACTGGGCACGGGTTCTGGCGCAGGTGGTCTACTATTTCACCGCGGCAGTCTCGCTCGGTGCGCCAGACCGCAAAGTCAGCTTTACCGTGCCGACCGGGAATTTCGGTGACATCTTCGCTGGCTACATCGCGAAGCGCATGGGGCTGCCCACCGAGAAGCTGGTGATCGCCACCAACCAGAACGATATTCTGCATCGCTGCCTGACGACGGGGCGGTACGAAACGAGTCGCGTGAAACCGTCGATCTCGCCTTCGATGGACATCCAGGTGTCGTCTAACTTCGAACGCGCGCTCTTCGACGCCTATGGCCGCGACGGCCGCGCCGTCGCGCAACTCATGGCGGAGATGCGCGACGCGGGCGGGTTCACTGTTTCGCAGGGCGCGCTGGAGACCCTGCGCGACCTCTACATTTCGGGCCGCGTGTCCGAGGATCAGACGCTTGCCACCATCGCGCGCCTGCACGAGACGACGGGGGAGCTGCTCTGCCCCCACACCGCTGTCGGCGTCGCCGTCGCCGAGGCCAACCGAGACCCGTCGGTGCCGATGATCACGCTCGCGACCGCGCATCCCGCCAAGTTCCCGGACGCCGTCGAAAAGGCGGCGGGTCTGCGCCCCGGCCTGCCCGAACGCATGGCCGACCTTTTCTCGCGCCCCGAACGTGTTACATCTGTGCCGAACGACCTCGCCCGGCTGGAGGCGGTGGTCCAGGAAAGGCGAAGGCGTTGACGACGAGGCTTACGACACTACCGAACGGTCTGAGGATCGTGACAGAGCACATGCCCGGCCTCGCCTCGGCGGCCATCGGCATCTGGCTGACGACCGGAGGACGTCACGAGCGCATCGATCAGAACGGGATTGCGCATTTCCTCGAACACATGGCGTTCAAAGGGACGAAACGGCGCACGGCGGCGCAGATCGCCGAAGAGATCGAGGACGTCGGCGGCTACATCAACGCCTATACCTCGCGCGAGATGACCGCCTACTACGCCCGCGTGCTGGAGGCGGATGTGCCGCTTGCGCTCGACGTCATCTCGGACATCGTGCTCAACCCCGTTTTCGACTCCAAGGAGATCGAGACCGAGCGCCACGTCATTCTGCAGGAGATCGGGCAGGCGCTCGATACGCCGGACGACATCATCTTCGACTGGCTGCAGGAAGCAGCCTTCCCCGATCAGGCGCTCGGGCGCACGATCCTCGGACCGGCAGAGCGTGTGGCGGGGTTCGGCCGCGCCGATCTAACCAGCTTCGTCGCCGAGCACTATGGGCCGAACCAGATGATCCTTTCGGCGGCCGGGGCGGTCGATCACGACGCCATCGTGCGCGAGGCAGAGACCGTCTTCGGCGCCCATCGGCGCGTCGAGCGGGGCAAGATGCAGCCGGCGCGCTGGCGGGGTGGCGAGCGGCGCGAGGAGAAGAAGTTGGAGCAGGTCCATTTCGCGATGGGCTTCGAGGCGCCGGGCGTGCGCGACACCGACTTCTACACCGCACAGGTCTATGCGACGGCGCTCGGCGGCGGCATGTCTTCGCGCCTGTTCCAGAAGCTGCGTGAGGATCGGGGGCTGTGCTATTCGGTCTACGCCCAGGCCGGCGCCTACGAGGATGCCGGGATGATCACGGTCTATGCCGGCACGTCGGCCGAAGAGATTGCCGAGCTTTCCAACCTGACGATGGACGAGTTGAAACGCGCGGCGGAAGACATGAGCGAGGCTGAGGTCGCGCGGGCGCGGGCGCAAATGAAGGCGGGGCTCCTCATCGGACTGGAGAGCCCGTCGAGCCGGGCCGAGCGCATGGCGCGTCACCTTTCCCTCTGGGGCCGGGTGCCGAGCGTCGAGGAGACCACGGGAGAGATAGAGGCGGTGAACCTCGCAGGCGTTCGCGCCTTCGCCGAGCGGCTCGCAACCGGCGCGACGACCGCGCTTGCGCTTTACGGCCCGGTGGACCGCGCGCCCGCCCTCGGTGTGCTGCGCGAGAGGCTCGCTGCCTGATGCTCTTGCGCCGCCGCCGGGTCAGCATCGAGACCGAGCGGATGACTCTGCGCCTTCCGGCGCATGGCGATTTTCGCGACTGGGCGGGCCTGCGCGACGAAAGCCGGATTTTCCTCGAACCCTGGGAGCCGGTGTGGTCGCCCGACCATCTGACGCGCAAGTCGTTCACGAATAGGGTCTACTGGGCGCAGCGCGCCCACGGTCAGGGCACCGCGCTACCCCTCTTCCTCGTCCGGCGCGCGGACGAGGCGCTCTTGGGGGCGGTGACGGTCGACCACATCCGGCGCGGCCCCGCACAGGCGGCGACGGTGGGCTACTGGATCGGCGCCTCGCACGCCCGGAAGGGCTACATGGCCGAGGCTCTGCGCGCCGTCATCCACCATTGCTTCAGCGCGCTCGATCTGTCGCGGCTCGAAAGCGCCTGCTTGCCGGAGAACGCGGCCTCGCGCGGTTTGCTGGAGAAATGCGGCTACAAGTATGAAGGCGTGGCGCAGAGCTATCTCCAGATCAACGGCCGCTGGCGCAACCATGTGCTTTACGCGAACCTTCGCAGCGACCGGCGCGGCAAGACCGGGGCGGGCTGAGGCGATCTTCGGGCGAGTTCAGGTTCCAAACGCCTCGGTGTAACACCGACGCAGTATCGTGCTGCGGCGGGCGAAGATGGACTTCGGGACCGCGGCACCCGGGAGTTCCCAGACCCCGAAGTCGGGGTCGAGGCAGTGGCTGCCGAGCCGGGTCATGCCGATATCGCGGCAGATCTGGGCCCCGCCGGGCGAGACCGAAACGGTCCCGATGCCGTGCAGCAAGACCTCACGATTGGCCAGACCTTCGAGAAAGCGCACGAAGGAGGAAAGCAGCAGCGTCCCGGCCGCCTCGTGTCCGGGGCGCACAACCACCGCCGGGCTGTAGCCGTAATAGGTGCCGGGGAGAATGGGGCGGCGGATTCGGTCGACCGACAGTTCCGCCTCGATCAGGCGGCCGGCCCGGAACAACGCCTCGTCCTCGAAATCGAGAAAGGGCAAGGCCCATTTCGCGACCATGCGGCCATCGCGCATCACCGCCGCCCAGTGATCACGATAGGTCTCGTAGATCGGCAGGAAGACCTTTTCATTGGGCGCAAGTTCCTCGGGCAGCACACCAAACTCCTCGTTTGCCAGGACGATTGAGGCACGCGCTGCCCGGTGCCACGACCCGCCGTAGACTTCGCCGACCAAGGTATCGTCGAGCAGGCGGTAGGCGCCCTTGCGGGGTTCTTGGCGCCGGGCGTCCCAGTCCTCGCGGCAGGCCAGGATTTCTTCGCGGCTCCAGCCGAGCTCGTCGGCGAGCCGGTGCTCGAGGTCGCCGCGGATGAAGGAGGCGGAGCGTTCGTACTTTCCGACGGCATCGACGCTGACGCCGAGCCGTTCGGCCAGCATCTCCTGCGTGATGCGCCCGTGAATCCCCGCGCCTGCGCGCCAGGCACGCAGCTTGCGGGCGAAGAGGGAGGCGCTTTCAGCCATGATACCCCCAGCTTTGCAGCCGGTGTCGATCCCCAGAATGGCCTCCGCATGTGCGGTTTGCCAAGGGGCTTGCGGGTGACTTACGGGTGTTTCCGGGTGGTGCGGGTCACGTCGGTGGAGGGATACGGGCTGGTCGGGCAGGCTTGAATCTGCTTCATACGACCAGGAGAATTCCCATGACCCGCCGCATTTCCCCGTTCGCGACCGACTTTCTGTTGCCGGCGGCCCTTGGCGGCGGCGAGGCCCGCGCCTACCGGCCCGCACCCGATGACCCGCCGCCCGAGCGCAGGACGCGCCGCGCCAAATGGTTCGTCGCGCTCCGGAATCGGTCGCGCGTGGCCTGATCGCGCTGCCTGGGGCGCCGCTCGGCCGCGCAAGATCTGCCCCGCCGCCTGCGGGGCGCTGGCCGAACTGGCGCGGGCGATACCCGAAGCGTGAGCCGTGTTCGGACCGGGCAGGGGGTGACTTGCGCCGCCGCCGCGCTATCATCGCGGGCAGGGGGTGCCGATGCTCCGTCGTCTGTCTTGTCTCGTAATTGTCGCCGCCGTGGCCGCGCTGCCGGCCACGGCCCAGACCCGTCGTCCGAGCCACTGCATCGCCATCGCCGACGCGGCGCCCGGGATCGAGATGGTCTGGCAAGCGAAGTGGGGCGATCCGCTGGCGGAGGAGACCGTCAGGCTCTCCTATGTCGGGCATTCGACCTATTTCATCGAGACGCCGGGCGGGCTTACAGTCGCGACCGACTACACCGGCATCCTCGGCCCGGCCGACGTCGTGCCGACCGTCGTGACCATGAATCACGCCCATTCGTCGCACTGGACGTCGCTGCCCGACGAGCGGATCCCGCATGTCCTTCAGGGCTGGGACTACACGGGCGAACCGGCCGATCACTACCTCGACCTGGGCGAGATGCTCGTCCGCAACGTGCCGACCGACATCCGGGGGTCCGTCGGCACGGTGGAGCCCAACGGCAACTCGATCTTCGTCTTCGAGGTCGCCGGGCTCTGCATCGGCCATCTCGGCCACCTGCATCACGAGCCGACGGAGGCGCAGTATGCGGCCCTTGGCCGGCTCGACGTGGTGATGGCGCCAGTCGACGGCGGCATGACGCTGGACCTGCCGACGATGATCAAAGTGCTGAAGCGGTTGCGTTCGTCGGTGGTGCTGCCGATGCACTGGTTCAGTTCCACCGGACTCGCCTTCTTCCTGGCGGGCATGGAGGACGAGTTCCTGATCGATGTCCGCGACGACACCTCGCTAGAGATCGCGCTGCGAACGCTGCCGTCGCAGCCGACGGTCGTGGTGCTCCCGCCGCGGCCGCTCGAGTGAACGGCCTTGCCGCGCCGCCCAAGGCATGCTTCACCGGACCCATGCTGAACCCTGCCGATGCGGCTCTTGCCAAGCGCCTGTCCGAGTGCCTGCCCGATGGCACCCTCGGAAGGGCCGAACCGCGCTATCTCGAGGAGCCGCGCGACCTCGCCGTCACGCCGTCGGCGCTTCTCGCGCGGCCCCGAACGACCGACGAGGTCGCGCGCATCGTCCGGGTCTGTGCCGAGGCGCGGGTCGGGATCGTGCCCTGGGGCGGCGGGACGGGGCTGGTGCTCGGCCAAGTCGTGCCGGAGGGTCCCGCTCCGCTGATCCTCTCGCTGGAGCGGATGTGCGCCTTGCGCGGCATCTGGCCGGACGAAAGCGTGATGCTCGTCGAGGCCGGCATGACGCTCGCCGAGGCGCAGGCGGCGGCCGAGAAGTCGGGACGGCTCTTTCCGCTGTCGCTCGCGTCGGAAGGGACCGCGCGGATCGGCGGCAACCTCGCGACAAATGCCGGGGGAACGGCGGTCCTGCGCTACGGCAACGCCCGCGACCTTTGCCTTGGAGTGGAGGCGGTGCTGCCGGACGGGTCCGTCCATCACGGGCTGAAGCGGCTGAGGAAGGACAATACGGGCTACGATCTGAGGCATTTGCTGGTGGGGTCCGAAGGGACCTTGGGCATCATCACCGCCGCCACGCTCAGGCTGTATCCGCGGCCCGCCGGTATCGGCACAGCGGCCTTTGCGGTCGCCGACCCGTCGGCGTCACTGAACCTTCTCGCCCGCGCACAGGAGCGGACAGCGGGCGGCGTCACGAGTTTCGAGCTGATGTCGCGCCAGGGTCTCTTCTTCCTCGACGAGGTCCTGCCCGATCTGCGCCAGCCCTTCGCGAAGCGCCCGGACTGGATGGTGCTCGCCGAGCTTGGCCTGCCTGCCGGGCTCGATCCCGAGACCGTTCTGGCCGAGCTTTACGAAGCGGCGGCGGAGGATGGGCTCGTGAGCGACGGCGTGATCGCGTCGAGCAGTGCGCAGGCGCGCGCGCTGTGGAAACTGCGCGAGGCGCTGCCCGAAGCCAACCGCAGGATCGGCGCCATCGCCTCGCATGATATCTCGCTGCCGCTTTCTGAGATCGCGGCTTTCGTGGACCGTGCCGGGGCGGCGATCGGTGCCCTGGGCGATCTGCGCATCAACTGCTTCGGCCATCTGGGCGACGGCAACCTGCACTACAACGTGTTCCCGCCGAAAGGCGGGCGCGCGGCCGACCACCGGCATCTGGCGGACGCGATCCGACAAGCGGTGCACGACCTCGCACACGAATTCGGCGGCTCGATCAGTGCCGAGCACGGAATCGGCCGCCTGAAGCGCGACGACCTCGAACGTTACGGAGACCCCGCGAAACTGTCCGCGATGCGGGCGATCAAGGCCGCGCTCGACCCCTTGGGCATCATGAATCCGGGGGCGGTGCTGCGCTCCTGAGCGAGAAGCGGCGGCCTAAAATGTTTTCATACTTGCCAATGCTTTGGCGGTTTCTCCGCCACAGTCCGTCTAACTCCCTACCAAACAGAAGGAGCTAGACAATGTCCAAGATCACACTGCACGGTTTCGCGCCGTCGACCTACACCCGCACCGCGCGCATGGGCGCGATAGAGTCCGGGATCGACCATGACCTCGTCCCGCTGGCCTATGGGGAACCTGCGCACCTCGCGCTTCATCCTTTCGGGAAGATGCCGATTCTGACCAACGGGTCGGCCACGGTCTACGAGACGCTTGCGATCCTCGACTACCTCGATCACTTGAACGGATCGCCGCGGCTCTTCGGCGATAGTGGCGCTGAGCGCGCCCAGATCATGGCCGCAGTGTCCGCGGCGATCGACTATGCCTACAGGGCCGTCGTCAAGATCGACGCCGAGGACGAGCCGAACGCGGCGCAGTCCGCCGAGGCGGCCAAGGTCTTCGACTGGCTCGAATACAGCCTGAGCGAAACACGCCATGTCGCCAGCGAGACGCTCTCGGCAGCCGATCTGTTCTTCGCGCCGATGCTGGCCTACCATCAAAGCAAATGGGGCGCGGAGCGTATACGCAACGGACGTCCGCGCCTGGCGGCTTGGATGGACGCCATCGCGCGGCGGCCGTCCTTCGCCCAGACCGGAGGATAGGGGCGTGACCGACACCGGAACCCTTGTCAAGCGTGCCCGGTCCGGTGACCGGGCCGCCTTCGATGCGCTGGTTACGGAGGCGCTGCCCAAGGTGAAGGGTGTGGTCTGGCGCATGATCGGCCACCCTGAGGATAGCGAGGACGTGATCCAGGAAGCACTGGTCAAGGCGTGGGCTGGAATCGCCAGGTTCGACGGACGCGCCGCCTTTTCGACATGGCTCGTATCCATCGCTACGCGCAGTGCGGTCGACCATCTGCGGGCGCAGAAGCGGTGGCGGCGGGAATCGCAGATCGCCTACGCCAATATATGCGCCTCCGACGAAGGGCTTCAGGCCGAGGTGATGTCGCCGATGCGCGAGCCCGAATTCGTCTTCGACGCGCGGGAGCACGTGGCCTATTGCTTCGTTTGCCTCGGCCGATCGCTTCCGCCCGACGAACAGGCCGCGCTGGTCCTGCGCGACGTGATGGAGCTGTCCAACCGCGAGGCGGCCAACGTGCTGGGAACCTCGGATTCCGTGCTGCGCCACCGGCTTTCGGCGGCCCGGGCGCAGATGAAGGAACGCTATCGCGGGCTCTGTGCGCTCGTCTCGAAGACCGGCATGTGCCACCAATGCGAGGGCCTCGGGCAGGCAGCGGAGGCGGTGGGCGCGCGCAGGGCGCCGCTGCCGGATATCGACAGCCTGGCCGTGCGCATGGGAATCGTGCGCTCGGTCGATCCCTCGCAGCGCAGGAACGCTGCGCTGCATGACGTGTTCTTCCGCCGCTGCAAGCCAATCGAGGACGAGGGCGCCGGGTCGGTCACGCCGGAGGACTGTATCGGCGCAGCGCCGCGTGAGGCGGGCGGCGAGGCATGAGCCGAGTCCCGCGCGGAGGGTGCCATCGGCGCGTCCGGCTGTTGACCGCGGTTTGAAGGTGAGCCGAGCCGACGGGCTCACCCACCCTCGAACGCGCAGAGCGCATGGACCCGCATGCCGAGCGCGTCGAGCCGTGCGCGGCCACCAAGATCCGGCAGGTCGATGACGAAGGCGCAACCGATGACCTCGCCGCCGAGCCGCTCGACGAGGCGGATGCCGGCCTCGCAAGTGCCGCCGGTCGCGAGAAGGTCGTCGACGATCAGGACCCGCTCGCCGGCTTCGAGCGCGTCGTCGTGGACCTCCATGATCGCCTCGCCGTATTCGAGCTGATAATCTTGGCTGATCGTGCGGCCGGGCAGCTTGCCCTTCTTCCTCACCGGCACGAAACCCACTGAGAGCTGGTGCGCGATCGCGCCGCCGAGGATGAATCCCCGCGCCTCGAGCCCCACGACCTTGTCGATGCGCTCGCCCGCGAAGGGATGGAGAAGTTGGTCGACCGCCATCCGGAACCCTCGCGCATCGGCAAAAAGCGTCGTTACATCGCGGAACATGATCCCTTCATGCGGGAAATCCGCGATCGTGCGAATGTAGTCCTTGACCGCTTTCTGCATCATGTCCTCGAAAGTCGCTGACGCGCACATGGCTAGCATGGCGGCATCGCCCGCCGGAAGCCTGCATGAAAGGACAACACGGCGGTGGACAAAATATTACGCTTTCGTGAAACAATGTTGCGCGAAGCCTTCACGGACGGTAAGTTCCGCAAAATTTCAGGAGCAACACCCGCATGGCTGCAAGCAAGCTCGACGAGATCGACCGGAAGATCCTGGCCGAGTTGCAGGAGGACGGCCGCATGACGAATGTCGAGCTTGCCCGCCGCGTGGGGATCTCGGCGCCACCCTGCCTGAGACGCGTCCGCACGCTGGAGGAAGCCGGTTACATTCGCGGCTATCACGCCGACGTCAATCCGCGCGAACTTGGATTTGAGGTGCAGGTCTTCGCCATGGTCGGGCTTCACAGCCAGGCCGAAGCGGATCTTTCAGCCTTCGAGCAGAGGTGCCGGGAATGGGCCTTCGTGCGCGAATGCCACATGCTGAACGGCGAGATCGACTTCATTCTGAAATGCGTGGCGCCGGACCTGTCGTCGTTCCAGACCTTCCTGACCGAGGAACTGACCTCGGCGCCCAACGTCGCGAGCGTCAAGACGAGCCTCGTGATCCGCTGCGCGAAGGACCTGCCCGGTGTGCCGTTCAGCGTGCTCGAAGAACGGATAGGGCGCGGCGCCTGAGACGCCGCGCCCGACCCGTCGGGCGGCGGAAGGGAGTCGCCCTAACCCTCCAGCGCCGCCTCGACATCGGCCGCGCTCATGCGCGGATGCTTCATGCTACCGAACTCTCCGAACGACCGCAGGTGTGGAAAGAGCGACAGGAAAACCTGCGTCAGCCGCGGGTCGAATCCGTCCCCCATGCGCGAACCGGGATGGTAGCTTTCGATCTCGATCCCTGCGGCACGGATTGAACCGTGGTGCTCGAGGACAAGGTGATAGACCGTCACCGGCGCAACCGGCGTAACCTCGATGATGCTGAGGCCGTCAGTGAAGCTACGCGCGGGCGCGTAGGCACTATTCATTCCGCTCGCCAGGCGGCAGCGGGCGTCCCGCATGAGAAGCCGAGCCCAGGGGCCGAGCACGAGGTCGGGCATCGGCCGGCCAACGCCGAACGCGTCCGCGGTGATGCGGGTGAGCGTGCTGCTCGTCATGCCCGCCATCGCCCGCGGCGGAAAGAGCGTCATCGAGCCGATCCAGGTGATTGTCTCGCTGCGCCCCTCGGCCGTTATGACCTTCATCCCAGGAACGACATCCTCGATCGCGGCGGGGCCGTCGGTCGTTGCAATGACCGTGCCGCGCGCCAGGGCGGAAAACGCCTCTTCGAACTTCGGGATCGCGGGGGCGATGCGGGTGACGGATTCGATCAGTCCGTCACCGTCGAGGTAGGAAATTTCGTAGCGCCGAGTCATCGGCGTGGCGGTCGGCCGGCGCGGTTCGGCCGGCATAACGGGTTTGGGTTGAATTTTGCCTTGAGGAACGGGCGATGAAAACACATCCGTCGTGAATCGGTCGACGGCACCATGAGGGTACGACACGCGAGCAGCCTTTCGGTCTGGTCACATCTGCGGAGCCCCCAACCCGAAATGCAGATTGACTATGGGAACAATCTGACCCGTCCCGCCGCTCTTGTCAAAAATTGGAGATGACTTTCAAGGGGGTGCAGGTCAATCATGCTCGACGCCGCGGCTTTGTTGATCGGAACCGCACAAGTTTCGCGCTTTGATTGTCCGGCTGGATCGATTCGCGCTTCGCGGAGGCCGGGCCAAGGTGGCGGGCCGCGCTCGGTCTGCAATTGGTGGATCGAGCGCCGGGATTGCCGGACCGGTGCCTAGGAAAAAAGAGTGTCCGGTCCGTCAGGATCAGTGGATCGAGCCGCTCGTGAATCGCAGTTGTTGAAGCCGTGAAGAGCCAGTCAAACAGCCCGTGCAATCGCGATGAATTTTCGGCGCCTCGGCTAAATCCGGATGGCTGAGATGAGCCGCCCGTAGTCGGCCTCGTGCCGATGGACCGAGCGGCGGTATGAGAAGAAGTGATCGGGGTCAGCATAGGTACAATGCCGGGTCCATTCCGCCTGTTCGACACCGGCCGTGCGCAGCCGGTGCAGTCCGAACGCGGGAAGATCGAACAGGAGGCGATCGCCCGCTCCGGGCGCGAAGAAGCGGCTGTAATCAGGGTCTTCCGCCAGGAACTCGTCAAGGAATTCCGGCCCTACCTCGTAGGCGCGCTGGCTGATCGTGGGCCCGACCACCGCCGAGATATCGCCACGCCGGGCGCCGAGTGCCTCCATTGCGTCAAGCGTCGCCTCGAGCACGCCCGCGAGCGTGCCGCGCCAGCCGGCATGGGCAGCCCCGATGACGCCGGCCTTCGCGTCGGCGAATAGGACGGGCTGGCAATCGGCCGTGAGCACTGTAAGCGCGAGGCCGGGCTCGGCCGTCACGAGCCCATCGGCGCGTGACCGGGGCTGGCCCGCCGATGCCACCGTCACGACTTCGGCCGAATGGACCTGATGGACGCCCACGAGCGCGCGCGGGGCCACGCCCAGCACATCGGCCACACGCTCGCGATTGATCGCCACGGCTTCGCGCTGATCCGACGAGCCGTGGCCGCAGTTGAGACCAGTGAAGATGCCTGAGGAGGCCCCGCCCTTGCGGGTGAAGAAACCGTGCCGGAACGGCGCGAGCGCGTCATGGGTCAGGATCTCCATCGTCATCGACATCAGGCGGGGTCCAGTCCGGGTGGCGGGGGCGTTCCATCGGGGTAACAAGCGATGGCCTTGAACAAACTTCCCATTTCCTCGGGGTGGGTCAAGCGCCGATGCGCGGCAACATGCGCTTTGAGCGCGGAGCCGGAGAGCCTGTCGGCAAGTCGCCGCGCACGTTCGGTGACGCCGAGCCGCTCGAGGAACACGCCCTGCGGGGTCATGCCGGTGGCTGCAGCACCGGCGTCACGGAAGGCGCAGGAGAGCGCTTCGAAATCAACGTGTGCGGTCAGGTCCGCTTCGCCAGGCGTCGCGAGGGGGTCGGACGTTTCGTGCGACCGCACGGCCTGAAACGTATCGCCGAGCGATCGCCAATCGCCGTAGTCGACGATCAGCGCCACGCCGCCCGCCTCGGCGATGCGCCCCGCGATGTCGCCCGCGATGGCGGGCAGGGCGGGGCAGAGCTCCACGACGTCGCCAGGCGTCGTGTCCGGCCGCCGGGTGCGAAGTGCAGGATAGTCGGTGACCGGTCCGAGGCTCAAGGCGAGCGCCCCGCCCGCGAGCGCGACTTGGCGTTCGGCCCAGCCGCCCTCTCGCCGCTCGAACTGCCGGATGGGGAGGGCGTCGAAGAACTCGTTGGCGACGAGGAAGAGCGGACCGTCGGGAAGTTCGTCGACGCGGTCGTGCCAGGTCGGTTCCAGACCCTCGAGCGTTTGCGCCTGCCGGGCGCGCAGCGCGGGCGACGCTTCGACAAAATGGATGCGCCCTGCTTCGCTCATGCCTGGCACAGTCCGGATCGTCCGGACGATGTCGGCCATGAGCGTGCCACGTCCGGGGCCAAGCTCGGCGAGGGTGAACGGTATTGGCCGGTCCCGGTCGATCCAGCATTGCGCGAGGCAGAGGCCAATCATCTCGCCGAAGATCTGGCTGATCTCGGGGGAGGTCGTAAAGTCGCCCGACGCGCCCAGGGGATCACGGGTCGCGTAGTAGCCGTACTTCGGATGCAGCAGGCATTCGGCCATGTAGTCGGCGAGCGTCAGCGGCCCGCTCGTAGCGATCCGGCGGGCCAGAATCTTTGCCAGCGCCGTCACGTCCGACGCCGCAGCCAGAGCCATACGCCCACCGCGATCATCGGCAATGACAGGAGCTGGCCCATCGACAGGCCGATTCCGCCAGCGTGAATCACGTGACCCAGCGGGTTGTCCGCAGTGATGAATTGGGAATCGGCCTGGCGCACGAATTCGACGACGAAGCGTGACAGGCCGTAGCCGACGAGGAACAGGCCAGTGACCAGTCCCGGCCTCTTCAGCGCGCCCGTCCTGACGGCGATCCAGAGGACGAGCCCCAGCGCCAAGCCCTCGAGCCCCGCCTCGTAGAGCTGGCTCGGGTGGCGGGCGCATTCGCCGGGCGGGATGCCGGGGCATTCCTGCGCCGCCGCGCCGGGGAAGACCACGCCCCACGGTACGTCTGTCGGGCGGCCCCAAAGCTCGGCGTTGACGAAGTTCGCGATCCGCCCGAGGAAGAGGCCGACCGGCGCGACGAGCGCCATCGCGTCGCCGAGGCTCGCCACCGGCACGCGATTGCGCCAGCAGAACCAGAGGCCGGCGAGAACCACACCGAGGAAGCCGCCGTGGAAGGACATGCCGCCTTCCCAGACCTTCAGGATGTCGCCCGGATTGGCGAGGTAGTAGTCTGGCCGGTAGAAGAGCACGAAGCCGAGCCGTCCGCCGAGAATCACCCCGATAATGACCGCGGTAAGCAGGTCGTCGACGCGGCCCGGCTCCATCGGCGCGCGGTCTTCGGGCCAGAGCGCCGACCGGCGCATCAGCGCCCGAATGATCGCGAAGCCGGCAACGAGCCCGGCGAGATAGGCGAGTGCGTACCAGCGCAGCGCAAAGGTCGTGCCGAAAAGCTCGATCGCGAAGATCTCGTTCGAGATGTCGGGGAAGGGAATGGCGGCGTGCATCGAGGACTCCTCGGCATTCTCAGACCGCGTGGGCGCGGCAGAGTCAACCTTGAGCTTTTCGCCCTGGATGCGCATATAGGCCGCATCACCGACGAGCCCGAGAGGAGGCGCCCCATGAGCGGACCGAACAAGTTCTTCGACGACATGTCGAAGCTCATGACCAACGCGATGGGCGTGGCGCAGGGGGCCAGGACCGAGGCCGAGACGGCGATGAAATCCTGGATGGACCGCTGGCTTGCCGACCGGGATTTCGTGACGCGCGAGGAGTTCGACGCGGTGCGCGCGATGGCCCAGAAAGCGCGCGAGGAAAACGCCGCGCTCATGGCCCGGATCGAGGCGTTGGAAGCCGCCGCGAATCCGCCGCGCGCGGGGCGGGGCGGAAAGTCGAAAGGCTAGGGGCCCGCCCGGAAGACCATTTCTCCCTTCCTGTCTCGTCTGTTCAAACGAGACCTATGCGACGATCCGGCATGGGGTCGCAGTTGGCGTCGCCTCAACAATCTGTCCACAGCTATTAAGCGCCGCGGTCCCGAGAGTCGCAAAATTTCGCTTTACAGGCTCCGCTTCAACCGACACCATATGAAGTAGGACGGTGTCGGGCAAGCGCCGATCCTAGTTGGCTCACCCAGCTCCTTGTGGGACGTTAGCCACAAGGAGCCAAGAAGGACAGAGGCCGGGCATGTCACTATCCGAATCCTATCTCAACACCGAGGATCTGCACCCGATCGACATCGTCGAGACGCTTGCCGAGCATCACGACTGGGATTTCGACCGGGTTACCGACGACCAGATCGCCATGGCGGTCGAAGGGCAGTGGAGGACCTATTCCATCACGCTCGCCTGGTCGGGCTACGACGAGACGCTGCGCCTCATCTGCACGTTCGAGATGGACCCTCCGGAAGACAGGCTGCCCGCACTCTACGACGCGTTGAACCGCACCAATGACATGGTCTGGTCCGGTGCCTTCACCTATTGGCGAGAGCAGCGCCTGATGGTCTGGCGCTACGGCCTGCGACTGTCCGGAGGCCAGGTTGCCGGGCCCGAGCAGATCGACCGGATGATCACCGACGCAGTGCAATCTTCGGAACGTTTCTATCCCGCTTTCCAGCTCACCTGTTGGGGTGATGAAAGCCCAGAAAGAGCCATGGATGTCGCCATGGCCCAGGCATACGGGCGCGCCTGAGGGGCAGTCGGCGGCCGGGGGCGCCAGCTGGGCTTTCCCTCGGCCGCCGGATCGTTAATCTGCCTCCGCGACAAGGGAGGCGATCATGGACATGGGCGAGGCGCGCGACCGGGGGCTGGTGCTCCTTGGCTGCGGCAAGATGGGTTCGGCGATGCTCTCGGGCTGGCTCGACGGCGGCCTGCCCGCGCAGTCAGTCTGGGTGATCGATCCCTATCCGTCGGACTGGCTGAAGGGCAGGGGCGTGCATCTGAACGAAAAGATGCCATCCGACCCGGCGATCGTGCTGATCGCGGTCAAGCCGCAGATGATGGCCGAGGCGCTGCCGCAGATCTCGGAATATGGCGGGGGCCGCACACTCTTCGTCTCGGTTGCGGCGGGCACGACGATCGACTCCTACGAACGCATTCTGGGGAAAGCCGCGCCGGTCGTCCGGGCGATGCCGAATACTCCCGCCGCCATAGGCCGCGGCATCACCGCGATCACCGGAAACGCGAGGACCGACGAGCGCCACATGGCGCTGGCCGAGGCGCTTCTGTCCGCCGTGGGGCAGGTCGTGCGGCTCGAGGGCGAACACCAGATGGATGCGGTGACGGCGGTTTCAGGTTCCGGTCCGGCCTATGTCTTCCACTTGATAGAGGCGCTCGCGGCGGCCGGCGAGGCCGAGGGACTGCCCGCCGACCTCGCGTTGCGGCTGTCCAGGGCCACGGTCGCGGGGGCAGGGGCGCTGGCGGAGGCGGCCGAGGAGGACCCAGGTCAGCTCCGCGTCAACGTCACCTCGCCCGGCGGGACGACGGCTGCGGCGCTGGACATCCTGATGGATGAGAGGCGCGGCTTTCCGGCGCTCTTGAAGGATGCCGTCCATGCGGCGGCGGAACGGGGACGGGAGCTTGGGAAATGACGATCAGCTACGACGACTTTCAAAAGGTCGATATCCGGGTCGGCAAGATCACGCGCGCCGAACCTTTCCCCCAAGCGCGGAAGCCCGCATACAGGCTGTGGGTCGATTTCGGGCCCGAGCTCGGCGAGAAGAAATCCTCCGCTCAGATCACGAAGCATTACGCGCCCGAGGAGCTCATCGGTCGCCAGGTTCTGGCCGTGGTAAACTTCCCGCCGCGCCAGATCGGTCCGGTCAGGTCCGAAGTTCTGGTCCTCGGCGTGCCCGACGTGGAGGGTGAGGTCGTGCTGATCGGACCGGGGCAGGAAGTGCCGGAGGGAGGGCGTCTTTACTGAGCTCGGCCAGCCGCCAGCGAGCCGACCCGCCGGGGACGTCCCGTCCCCCGGACCCCCTTGGAGTTTTTTCGGACAGAAAGTGGGCGTTAGCGGTTCGTTTGCACCTCATCGGCAGGATCGAGTTGCGGTACAGGCCGGAGGGCCGATGACTGCGGCGGGAAGTGGCAGCTTGTTCCGGTCCCGGTGCAGGCTGCTTCACTTTACGTCCGAAAACACTCCCGCCGGAGGCAGCCCGAGCGGACCGCGCCCTTGGACGCGGCCGCGAGACACAGGCCTGGCGCCCAAGGCGCCTCGTTCGAGCTAGACCTCTCCGGCGGCCGGGCGGTCGCCGATCTCCTCGCGCCAGTGCCGCCTGCAGAGCGAGACATAGGTCTGGTTGCCGCCGATCTGCACCTGGGCACCGTCGCGCAGCGCCTTGCCGTCGGGGCCGCGCCGTACGACCATCGTCGCCTTCTTGCCGCAATGGCAGATCGTGCGCACCTCGCGCATTTCGTCGGCGAGCGCGAGCAGCGCGGCGGAGCCCGGGAAGAGCTCACCGCGGAAATCGACCCGAAGCCCGTAACACATGACCGGAACGCCAAGATCGTCGACCGCGCGGGCAAGCTGCCAGACTTGCGCTTTGGTCAGGAACTGAGCCTCGTCGAGAAACACGCAGTCGACGGCGCCTTCGCTCAGACGGTCCGCGATCGCCGCGAATAGATCGGTCCTGGCGTCATAAGTGTCGGCTTCCTCGCCGATCCCGATCCGGCTCGCGATCCGGCCCTGACCAGCGCGATCGTCGAGCCGCGCCGTCAGAAGATGGGTGACCATACCGCGCTCGCGGTAGTTGTGCGACGCCTGCAGGAGAAGTGTCGACTTGCCCGCATTCATCGTCGAGTAGTGGTAATAGAGCTTGGCCATGTGGCGTCTTAGCGCCGGGCCGCTGCGGCCTCAAGTCAGTGCCGGGGAGAACCCACCCTGAACGGTCCTCCCCGGCCTGGCCGGGCATCCGAATACGCATCCCCGCAACTCGTACGCCGGAGCCCCAACGCCGGTCACTCATGACTCATTGAAGGCTCGCCGCGCTGCTGCCGGGTGATCCGGCTTTGGCCATCCCAAGTGCCAAAGGCGCGGCGAACCTCTACGCTTCCCCGGCCTCGGGTCGCCGGGAACTCACACGTGTCCTTCCATTCGGGACGGTTTAGAAATGACAAAAGCGCGCTGGCATATTAATGGGAATGAAAGCGTGTATTTCCCCGGTCGAACGGGGCAGTTGGGAGAGTGGCCTTGTCGGAGACGGTCGGTAACTATCTGAAAAAGCACAGTGAAGCGCTGGTCAAGGATGTCGGAGTCGAGGCGGCGGCGCGGCTTTGCGGCAAGTCGAAGGCGACGCTCGGGCGCTATTACTCGACCGACCCGGACCATGCCGACCGCTTCATGCCGGTCGATGTCGTGGCCGCGCTCGAAGGGTCCGCGCGGTTTCCGCACGTCACGGCTGCCTTGGCGGATTTACGTGGAATTACATTGAGTTACGACCAGGACAAGAAGAATACGAGCTCTGGCGGCGTGAACTCCGACGTGGTCGCCCTGTCCCAGCGCTTCGCGATGCTGATGGCCGAATACAACCAGTCGATCGAGGACGGGAAGATCTCCATCAACGAGGCCAAGCGGCTGCTGACCGAGACGTTGGCGATCCAGAAGGTGCTGATCGACATGAAGCTCAATCTTGAGCACGAGGCCAACTGAGCGGCGGACAGCCTCCGTCGGCCTTGCGTATGGCATCCGTCCCGACAGCGTCCCGACAACGCCCGGACAGGCGGGGGCGGTGCCGTGCGTTCGAACGCCGATCCAACCCGCAGGGCCGGTTCTCAATACCCGTGCTAAACTCCACGTGGTGGGGGCCGGTGAGCCCCCAAAAGCGGGAGGGACAATTATGCATATCGAAACCGCCGCCGACCTGGTCCAGCGCGCCTATGACGGCAAACTCGGCAACCGGTTGCACATGTCGCTCGATCTTGACGGCGCCCAGGCCTATCTCTTGAAGGACAAGACGCTGGTCATTCCGGGAACCAACGAGCTTTCGGACTGGGGAAAGTTCAACTTCGACGTTTCGAACGGCGACAGCGGGCGGGTCTGGCATGCGGGGTTCCTGCGGCATGCCCAGATCGTCTATCCCTTCGCGAAAGCGGGCGCGGCCAAGCGCGTCATCGGCCATTCGCTCGGCGCAGCCTCGGCGCAGATCGTCGCGTGTTCGCTCGGCCTTCCGGCCATGTGCCTTGCCTCGCCGCGGCCCTTGAGGGGTAAGACGAGGTTCAGGGGCGAGCACCGCGTGGTCAGCCTCTGCCGGTTCGACGACGCGGTCTGCTACCTGCCGTTCAGCTTCCTGAAGTTCCGCCATGTCGGCAAGGTGCACTGGATCTCGCCGCACGAGCCGCAGTCCGAGGGAAGCCACCGCATCGCCGACTATTTGAGAGCGCTGGCGCAGGGCAAGACGAAGCCGAAGCTGCCGGAAACGTTGTTCGCGTGAGGCGACGGGCGAAATGGATCGGTGGTGTGTGACACATTCTCTCGGCCCGCGCTGGTTTGCGCGGGCGCTCGCGCCTGAAACGCTCCACTGGTGTGTTATCGGCCCGGCCAGGTCCGAGGTTGGCGCCTACCCCTGCAACGTCCTCACACCGATCCCCTCGCTCCTTGCCATGATCGCCTGCACGGCCGAGATGCTGGCGGCGGCGGTCGTGTAGTAGGGGATCTTGTCGTAGAGCGCGACGGCGCGGATCGAGCGGCTGTCCTCGATCGCCTGCTGGCCCTCGGTCGTGTTGAACAAGAGCGCCACCTCGCCGTTTTTCAGCCGGTCGACGATGTGGAGCTTGCCCTCCTGCCGGCCCTCGTAGACCTTGTTCACGGTCTCGGACTCGATGCCGTGTGCGGCGAGAAAGGCCGCAGTGCCGCGGGTGGCGATGAGTTCGAAGCCCATGGCCGCGAGGTCGCGGGCGGCTTCGGCCATCTCGGCCGTCTTGTCCATGTCCTTGATTGAGATGAAGACGCGGCCCGTCTCGGGAAGTGTCGTGCCCGCACCGAGCTGGGCCTTGAGGAAGGCCAAGGGGAAGGTGCGGTCCCAGCCCATGACCTCGCCGGTCGAGCGCATCTCGGGGCCGAGGATCGTGTCGACGCCCGGGAAGCGGGCGAAGGGCATCACCGCCTCTTTCACGCTGAACCACGGGGTCTTGGGGTCGGCGAGCGTGTGCGGATCAGCGTAGGGCAGGTCGGTGTCGGGTCCGACGCCTTCGGGGTAGGGATCGCGCATCGGGAATTTCGACAAGGGCTCGCCGGCCATCAGGCGGGCGGCAATGGAGGCGATGGCCGAGTCGGTGGCCTTGGCAACGAAGGGCACGGTGCGCGAGGCGCGGGGGTTCACTTCGAGGACGAAGATCTCGCCGTTCTTGATCGCGAACTGGACGTTCATCAGGCCCTTCACCTGGAGCGCTAGCGCCATCGCCTCGGTCTGGCGCTTCAGTTCCGCCACGATGTCGTCGGAGAGCGAATGCGGCGGCAGGCAGCAGGCGCTGTCGCCGGAATGGACGCCTGCCTCTTCGATATGCTCCATGATTCCGGCGACATGGACCGCTTTGCCGTCTGAGAGCGCGTCGACATCGACCTCGATGGCGCCGGAGAGGTAGCTGTCGAGAAGCACCGGGTTCTTGCCCGAGACGTCGACGGCGTGGGTGATGTAGCGCTTGAGGCTTCCCATGTCGCGCACGATCTCCATCGCGCGGCCGCCGAGCACGTAGGAGGGGCGGATGACGAGCGGGAAGCCGACTTTCTCGGCGATCTCGATGGCCTGGTCGTCGGAGGAGGCGATGCCGTTCACCGGCTGCTTGAGGTCGAGTTTCTGCAGGAGCTTCTGGAACCGCTCGCGGTCCTCGGCGAGGTCGATGGCGTCAGGGGTGGTGCCGAGGATCGGGATGCCTTCGGCCTCCAAGGCGTTCGCGAGTTTTAGGGGGGTCTGGCCGCCGAACTGGACGATGACGCCGTGAAGCGTGCCGTTTTCCTGCTCGACGCGCAGGATTTCGAGGACGTGTTCCAGCGTCAGCGGTTCGAAATAGAGGCGGTCGGATGTGTCGTAGTCGGTAGACACGGTCTCCGGGTTGCAGTTGATCATTATGGTTTCGTAGCCCGCATCGGTGAGCGCGAAGCAGGCGTGGCAGCAGCAATAGTCGAACTCGATCCCCTGGCCGATGCGATTGGGGCCGCCGCCGAGAATGACGACCTTCCTCGCGCCGGTGGGGCGGGCTTCGCATTCGACGTCGCCCATCGCGGGGACTTCGTAGGTCGAATACATGTAGGGGGTCTGAGCCTCGAATTCTGCGCCGCAGGTGTCGATGCGCTTGAAGACGGCGGTGACGCCAAGGCGTTGCCGGGCGCGGCGGACCTGGCCCTCGTCGCGGCCGGTCAGGTCAGCGAGCCGGGCGTCGGTAAAGCCCATCATCTTGAGGCGGCGCAGCCCGTCCTCGGTTACGGGAAGGCCATTCTTGCGGATTTCGTCCTCGGCCTCCACGATCTCGCGGATGCGGGCGAGGAACCACGGGTCGAAGGCGGTCGCGTGCTGGATGTCGTCGTCCGAGAGCCCGTGGCGCATGGCCTGGGCGATGAGGCGCAGGCGGTCCGGGGTCTGGGCGGAGATCGCCCTGACAACGGCAGCCTTGTCAGGGGCGCCCTCGATGGCGATTTCGTCGAAGCCGGAGAGGCCGGTTTCCATGCTCGCCAGCGCCTTTTGCAGGCTTTCGTGGATCGTGCGGCCCACGGCCATGGCCTCGCCCACCGATTTCATCGCGGTGGTCAGCTCGGCCTTTGCCCCGGGAAACTTTTCGAAGGCGAAGCGGGGGATCTTGGTCACGACATAGTCGATGGTCGGCTCGAACGAGGCGGGCGTGACCTTGGTGATGTCGTTGTCGAGTTCATCGAGCGTGTAGCCGACGGCGAGTTTCGCGGCGATCTTGGCGATGGGGAAGCCGGTGGCCTTGGACGCCAGCGCGGACGAGCGCGACACGCGCGGATTCATCTCGATCACGACCATGCGGCCGTCCTTCGGATTGATCGCCCACTGGACGTTCGAGCCGCCGGTCTCGACCCCGATCTCGCGCAAGACGGCGATCGAGCCGTTGCGCATGATCTGGTATTCCTTGTCGGTGAGCGTCAGCGCCGGGGCGACGGTGATCGAATCGCCGGTGTGGACGCCCATCGGGTCGACGTTCTCGATGGAGCAGACGATGATCGCGTTGTCCGCCTTGTCGCGGACGACCTCCATCTCGTACTCCTTCCAGCCCAGAAGGGATTCATCGATCAGGACCTGCGCCACCGGCGAGGCGTCGAGACCCGATCGCACAATCGCCTCGTAGTCGTCGCGGTTGTAGGCGACGCCGCCGCCGGTTCCGCCGAGCGTGTAGGCGGGTCGGATGATCGCGGGCAGGCCGATATGTTCAAGCTCCGCCGTCGCCTCGGCGACGCCCGCGTTGACGTCATACTTGCCGTTCGGCTTCTTCGGGGCCGCAACGATGGTCGCCTTGGGGTTTTCGAGACCGATCCGATCCATCGCCTCGCGGAAGAGCTTGCGATCTTCCGCCATTTCGATGGCTTCGCGGTTGGCGCCAATTAGTTCAACGTTGAACTTTTCCAATACGCCCATGTCGGCGAGTGCGAGCGAGGTGTTGAGGCCCGTCTGCCCCCCCATCGTCGGGAGAAGCGCGTCGGGGCGCTCCTTCTCGATGATCTTGGCGACGATATCGGGGGTGATCGGCTCTATGTAGGTTGCGTCCGCCATGCCCGGATCGGTCATGATCGTCGCGGGATTAGAGTTCACCAGGATGACGCGGTAGCCTTCCTCTCGAAGCGCCTTGCAGGCCTGCGCGCCGGAATAGTCGAACTCGCAAGCCTGGCCGATGACGATGGGGCCGGCTCCGATAATCATGATCGACTTGATATCGGTTCTCTTCGGCATGCGCCCGGCCCCCAATTCGCAAATTGTCGGGGGTTATAGACTGAACCGCCCGCTGCGCAACCCCTGATGGGCGCTCATCGCGCCGCGTAGCGGCTGGCAGCGAAAAGCCCGGCGAGGACGGCGCCCCAGGCGGCGCACATCGCCCATGTGTAGTTGGCGATGGGCCAAGGCAGGAGGCCGATCTGAGCGAAGACGAGTGCGAGGGACGGAAAGCCCACGAGCGCGATCAGGACAGCCGCAATCCGCAGCGGCAGCAGGCGGACAAGGCCAGGCAGCAACAGCATGGGCACGACGTAGTAGTGCAGCCAGCCGAGGGGGCCGAAAAGCGGCAGGATGACGGCCAGCGCAAAAAGCGCGATGCCGCGTCGCGACCGGCCGGGAAGCGGCGCGAGCGCACGGCCGAAGGCGAGAATCAGGGCGAATGCGGCGAGAGAGATCGCGGGCGTCAGCCAGGCCGGGATCGTGGTCTGGTAGACGATCTGCGGTAGAGATGTATCGGGCATGGGCAGCCAGCCCGCCGCTGATCCGAGGGCAAGAAGCGCTGGCGACAACGACGTGTTGATCGCGCTGAGGAACGCGACGCCCTGCACGAGCGCGATGCTGTCGAGGAAGGCCGCATGCGCCGGCCAGCCCGCGAGCGCGATCGACAGAAGTCCGAGCGCGCCGCCGATGATGGTGAAGGCGGCAAGCGCGCGGTACTGCCGGTCAAGCAGAAAGATCAGCACAAAGGCCGCAGGCGTCAGCTTGATTGCAGCCGCAAGCGCGAGCGCTGCCCCGGCCGCAATGGGCCGGCCCACTTCGAGCCGGTCGAAGGCCAGAAGGATCAGAAAGCCCACGGCAATGGTCGGCTGGTTGTGCCAGATCGCGTGATGCGACTGGATCGACAGGCTGAGCGTGAAGAGACCGATCACCGCCCAGAGCCACCACGGCATCGCGGCGGGCTTCAGCAGCCGCCCGGCCAGCCAGACCGACGCCGTGAGCATCGGCATCTGGACGAGCGTCACCGCGTTCACGAAACCCTGCGGGCCGAGCCAGTCGGTGAGGGGTGCCGTCAGCGCGGCCCAGATCGGCGGATAGACATAGGCGAAGCTCGTCTCATCGGCGATCCCCATCGCCTCCATCGCCGGCAGCCAGCTTTCGGCGACTCCGCCAAAAAAGACGGGCGGTGCGTCGTAGATGAGCGCCTGCTGGCCATTTTGCCAAAGCCACCCCGCGACGTAGACGGCCGACAGATCCTCGGCCCACTGGTTCCATTGCTGAAGGATCGTGACGACGGTCCAGAACGCAAGGAGGAGCACCGCTATCATGCGGTCGCGAGCGGGGGTTATCGCGGAGGCGGCGGCGGGCGTGTCGGTCATCGCCCGGGACGCTAGCCGCCCCGGCGCGGTTTGAAAAGGGGCGCGCGCCCCTTAGGCGCCGCGACGCATGGGCATCGGCGCGCGCCCCGCGCCCATCAGGTAGTCGCGCGTGAGCGGCACCGCGTCGAGGCGCCGGGCAAGCTGGAACTGGAAGACGCATTGCTTGGCATGGCGGAACGTCATCTCGGACCCCGCGAGGTAGTAGCGCCACATCCGGCAGAAGCGATCGTCGTGGAGCGCGCGCGCCTTGTCGATGTTCGCCTCGAACCGTTCGCGCCAATGACTCAGCGTCTCGGCGTAGTGCAGCCGCCAGACCTCGACGTCGGTGGTCCAGAGGTCCTCGGCCTCGATCGCGCGCAGGCATTCCGACATCGAGGGAATATAGCCGCCCGGGAAGATATACTTGCGGATCCAGGCGCCCGTCGCCATCGGCGGTCCGGCGTTGCCGATCGTGTGAAGCAGCGCCACCCCGTTTTCGGTCAGAAGCTTGCGCACCTGGCCGAAGTAGGTGCGATAGTGCGGCAGCCCGACATGTTCGAACATGCCGACCGAGACGATGCGGTCGAATTGGCCCTGGAGCGTGCGGTAGTCGGCGAGACGGAATTCGACGCGCTTGGCGAGCCCTTCGGCACGGGCGCGCGCCTGGGCGATGGCAAGCTGTTCCTTGGAAAGCGTGATGCCAAGCACTTTCACCTGGTGCTCGCGTGCGAGCGTGAGGGCGAGACCGCCCCAGCCGCAGCCGATGTCGAGAACCCGCATCCCGGGCTCCAGGCATAGCTTCGCCGCGATCAGCGCCTTCTTCTGCGCCTGAGCCGCTTCGAGCGTGTCGTCCGGCTGGGCGAAATACGCGCAGGAATACTGCCGGTCGCGGTCGAGAAAGAGCGCGTAAAGCTCGGGTGTCAGGTCATAGTGATGGCTGACATTGCGCAGCGATCGGCCGACGGGGTTGATCTGATTGAGGACGCGCAGCCAGTCCGCCGCCTTGTCGAGCGGCTTGCGCCACCAGAGCGCCGGCTGGGCAGACCGGTTGGTAACGAGCAGCGCAAGAAGCGTGGCGATGTCGTCGCCCTCGACCGTCAGTCGCCCGTCCATGTAAGCTTCACCGAGCGCGAGGTCGGGGCGCAGGACCAGCTTGCGGGGCAGGTCCGCGTCATGCAGATGCACCGCCATCCTCGGCTGGCTCCCGTCGCCGTAGCTCCGGGTCTGCCCGTCGGGCAGCACCACATCCAGCGTGCCATGGCGAAGGAATTGCGCCAGGAACTGGTCGAGAAACTTGGTCCACATGTTCCCACCCTGATCGTACTGATCCTGCCGCGCTTCCCGGCCGGGCCACCAGGCGACAGGCTCCCCTCTCATCCGCGGCCGGCGCCGTGGACGGGCAACAGGTCGCAATAGAGAAAATCTAGCGGTCCTGCCGTTACTTTCAAGGCCGTTGCAATCACCCGCATGGCCTTGACTTCGCCTGCGTCCCGGGGTGTATCGGCGCGGACTTGGGACACCGCCTCTTGAAAGGGGACGCACATGCACGCCTATCGCAGCCATACCTGCGCCGATCTGAACAAGAGCCATGCCGGCGAGACGGTGCGGCTCGCGGGCTGGGTGCACCGGGTGCGCGACCACGGTGGGGTCCTGTTCGTCGACCTGCGCGATCACTACGGCCTGACCCAGGTTCTGGCCGACAGCGACAGCCCGGCTTTCAAGGCGATCGAGCGGCTGAAGGCCGAGACGGTGATCCGCGTCGACGGCCGGGTGAAGGCGCGGGATTCCGCCCTTGTGAACCCCAAGATCCCGACCGGCGAGATCGAGGTCTACGTGACCGACATGGAGGTGCTGGGGCCTGCGGACGAACTGCCGCTGCTGGTCTTCGGCGATCAGGAATATCCTGAGGAGACGCGGCTGGCCTACCGTTTTCTCGATCTGCGCCGCGAGAGGCTGCAGCGCAACATGATGCTCCGGTCCCGCGTCGTGAAATCCATGCGCGACCGGATGTGGGCGGCGGGTTTCTCCGAGTTCCAGACGCCGATCATCACCGCGTCGAGCCCCGAAGGCGCGCGCGATTTCCTGGTGCCGTCGCGGCTTCACCCGGGCAAGTTCTACGCGCTGCCGCAGGCGCCGCAGCAGTTCAAGCAGCTGATCATGGTGGCGGGCTTCGACAGGTATTTCCAGATTGCCCCCTGTTTCCGCGACGAGGACCCGAGGGCAGATCGCTCGCCCACAGATTTCTACCAGCTCGACATGGAGATGAGCTTCGTCGAGCAAGAAGATGTTTTCGCAGCGATTCAGCCAGTCGTGCAGGGTGTCTTCGAGGAGTTCGGTGGCGGGCACAAGGTCGATGCGGTCTGGCCGCGGATTTCCTACAAGGACGCCGCGCTCTGGTACGGCACCGACAAGCCTGACCTCAGGAACCCGATCAAGATGGCCCGCGTGAGCGAACATTTCGCGGGCTCGGGCTTCGCGATCTTCGCGAAGATCCTCGAAAGCGAGGGGACCGAAATCCGCGCGATCCCGGCGCCGGGCGGCGGCTCGCGCAAGTTCTGCGACCGCATGAACGCCTTTGCGCAGAAGGAAGGGCTTCCGGGCATGGGTTACATCTTCTGGCGCGAGGCCGAGGGCGGGGCGGGACTGGAAGCGGCGGGGCCGATTGCAAAGAATATCGGGCCTGAGCGGACCGAGGCGATCCGCCACCAGCTCGGCCTCGGCAAGGGCGATGCGGCCTTCTTCCTTGGCGGAAGGGCGGATCAGTTCGAGGCCGTCGCGGGTCGGGCGCGGAACGAGATCGGGCGCGAACTGGGGCTGACCGAGGAGAACGCCTTCCGCTTCGCCTGGATCGTCGATTTCCCGATGTACGAGAAGGACCCCGAGACCGAACGGGTCGACTTCTCGCACAACCCGTTCTCGATGCCGCAGGGGGGAATGGAGGTGCTCGACGGCGATCCGCTGGAGGTGCTCGGCTATCAGTATGACCTCGCCTGCAACGGCTACGAGATCGTCTCGGGCGCGATCCGGAACCATCGGCCGGATGTGATGTTCAAGGCTTTCGAACTCGCCGGTTATCCGAAGGAAGAGGTCGAGAAGCGCTTCGGCGGCATGGTCAAGGCGTTCCGCTACGGCGCGCCGCCGCATGGCGGCTGCGCGGCCGGGATCGACCGGATCGTGATGCTTCTGGCCGACGAGGCCAATATCCGCGAGGTTATCATGTTCCCGATGAACCAGCGCGCCGAGGACCTGATGATGGGCGCCCCGTCGGAGCCGACGAACGAGCAGCTGCGGGAGCTCAGGCTGAGGGTAGTATCGAAGGAGTGACGGCCATCCGGCCGGCCGCGGTCAGTCTTCGAGCTGATCCTCGCGCTTTTCCTCGACCAGCTTCATTTCCTTGCGCTTGCGTTCACGGAACCGGTCGCCGAAGGAGGCGGTTTCCTCTTCGGGGATCACCTTCCGGGCGCGGTCGAACACCTCGTTCTCTTCCTCGTCCATGTGGTGTTCATAGTCGTGCTTCAGCTTGTTGAACTTGTTGAGCCAGCCTGACGACGCCATGTCCATCCCGTTGAGCTCTTCCATCAGTCCGTCGAGTTCCGCGTGCTCCGTGACTGAATGGCGGGCGGCGTCCTGGCCCCATGTCTTAGACATGAGCTTGGAGTAGAAGGTCTCCTCCTCCGCCGCGGCGTGCGATTTCACGTCGCAGTAGAACTCTGTCCATGCCTGTTTGCGTGCATCGCTCGCGCCGGATGTGTCGGCGATATCGGCGAGCAGGTCGCGGTGACGGTCGTGGTCGGCCTTGATGGCGTCATAGATGGATGTCATGTGGCCCTCCTTCGGCAAGCCGGCGAGCCGGCATTCGCATGGGCAACGCGGCCGAAGGCGGGATTGTTCCGGGAAGAATGGCGGGCCTGCAAATAAACGACAACCGGACGCCCGAGGCGTCCGGTTGCTGCTTCACTGTCCGTGAGTAGTGGCCTTCAGAACGCCGACGCGGCGGTGGCGGCGATCGAGAAGGTCAACGACATCAGTCCCACACCGAAAACGGTCCAATGGGCGGCGCGCGTCAGTTTTTCGTTTGTCGCGATCTTGATGATCTTGTCGGCCATGTCCGTTTCATCCCCTTGGCAGCGGGTTTCTGATCTGAATTTCTCGCCGGATCGCGGCAGGAATGCGGCGGACCGGGGACCGGAGCGCGGCAATTTGAGCACCATTTCCCGGCGGCTTGGCGCTTGTGCCGGTCAGCGCGGCGGCTAGGATGGCGGCCGGGACAGGAACGGGGAATGCGTTGGGCGACGAGGCGCGGCTGGGGCGGATCGTGAAGGACTGGCAGCCGCCGGAGCGGCCGGGCTGGGCCCGGATCGAGGGCCGCTATGTCCGGCTTGAGCGCCTGGATCCGGCCCGCCATGCGAGCGACCTGTTCCTGGCCAACCGCGCCGACGACGCGATCTGGGACTACCTGCCCTACGGGCCCTTCGCGACCGAGGAGGACTATCGCGCCTGGACCGAGTCGGTGGCGGCAGAGGAGGATCCCCGTTTCCACGCGCTTGTCGATGCTTCGACGGGTCGGGCGGCGGGGGTCGCGAGCTATCTTAGGATCAAGCCGGGCGCCGGCTCGATCGAGGTCGGGCATATCAACCTGTCCCCGTCGATGCAGGGCACGTGCGCCGCGACCGAGGCGATGTATCTGATGATGACTTGGGCCTTTGAGGCCGGATACCGGCGCTACGAGTGGAAGTGCAACGCGCTGAACCGTGCTTCGCGCCGGGCGGCCGAGCGGCTCGGGCTGAGCTTCGAAGGTGTATTCCGCCAGATGATGGTCGTGAAGGGACGCAACCGCGATACCGCCTGGTTCGCGGCAACCGACGGCGACTGGCCCGCGCTCAGAGCGGCCTTCGAACGCTGGCTCGCCCCTGAGAACTTCGACGCCGAGGGGCGGCAGCAGGTCGCGCTGTCCGCATTGACTCGGCCGCATCTCGTTTCGACCGATCCGCTTCGGGTCGACGGGGCCGGCTCGACCTAGCCCGCTCAAAAACCCGGACCGGCCGCGAGCCGTTCCCGCACCAGCCCGCTGATGCGCGACACCGGAAGGCCGGTCGCATGTCCGGCGCGGTTCTCCTCCGCCAGTGCCTCGGCAGCCGCCTGAAGCGGCGCGTCATGGGCGGAGCGCGCGATTCCGGCGAGGAACTGAGCGAGATAGGCGATCGTCGCGCCGTCGGCCGCGCCGCCCAGCAGGTCGGCGGCGTGGACGAGATCGTCGTGCAGAGCGAGCGGGTCGGGCGTGATGCGGTCGTCGTACGGCGCGGGCACCGGTGGAGCGGGTCCGTCTCGCAGTGCCGAGAGGATTGCGGCGCGGAACGCCGCGAGGCTTTCGACCGGCTTTCCGAGAAACGTGTCCACGCCCGCCACGAGAGCCGCGTCCGCTGCCCCTGTGTCGCCACTCGTCCCGATCAAGGCGGGGACACGCGGACCGTGTCCCGCGATCTCGGTTATGAGGTCGAGCCCGGATCCGTCAGGCAGGCCAAGATCGACGATGACTACGGAGGGTCGGTAGGACGAAAGGTGTCGCCGGGCCGATGCAAGGCAGTCCGCGCGCCGAATGCGCCCGCCGAGGCGCAGGCACATGAGCCGCATCGCGTCGCAGGCAAAGCGGCTGTCCTCGACCAAGAGCACAGTGAGCCCCTGCAGCGGCCGTGCCGCGCTGGGCGTCTGTCTTGCGAGCAGTCCGGTCAGATCGTCGGCCATGTCATCTTCTCCTTCGTCCGTGCAATGCCGCGTCCCCTTTCAGTTCCGAGTTAGACCGCGATTGCCTAACGAAGCGTAAAGGCGCCTGTGGCCAAGCGCGCGCTTGCGCCGCGCGGCATGGAACCGCATAACGTGGCCGCAAGAGAAGCGGAGAGCAGCCATGATCGGACGCCTGAACCATGTCGCCATCGCGGTGCCCGACCTCGAGGCCGCCGCGGCGCAGTACCGGGACACCTTGGGCGCCACGGTCGGCGAACCGCAGGATGAGCCGGATCATGGCGTCACGGTCGTCTTCATCGAGCTTCCGAACACGAAGATCGAACTTCTCTATCCGCTCGGCGAGAACTCCCCGATCGCGGGCTTTCTGGAAAAGAATCCGGCGGGCGGCATCCACCATGTCTGCTACGAGGTCGACGACATCCTTGCCGCGCGCGACCGGTTGAAGGCGAAGGGCGCGCGCGTCTTGGGGACGGGGGAGCCGAAGATCGGTGCGCATGGCAAGCCGGTGCTGTTCCTGCATCCCAAGGATTTCAACGGCTGCCTCGTGGAACTGGAGCAGATCTGATGAACCTTACCGGCGCCATCGTCCTGTTCGCGGTGATCTGGTTCATAGTGTTCTTCATCGCGCTTCAGATCCGGCCGCGGAGCCAGGCGGATGCGGGCGAGATTGTGCCCGGCACACCGGCAAGCGCACCGGCCGAACTGCGGATGAAGCGCAAGGTCGTGTGGACGACGATGATCGCGATCGTGCTCTGGTCAGTGTTCGCGAGCGTGATCCTGTCGGGCGCGGTCACCTTGCGTGACATTGACTGGTTCGGCCGGCTCGGCCCCGAGGCGCCGGCGGAGCAGTAGCGCGACGGACCGCCGGGTGCTGCGCCGTTTTTGGGGCTAACGCTGGTAGATGCTGCGCGCGGGCACCGCAAGGTAAGAAGCCCGCTGATCCTGAGCTTCGCCCGTTGCGCGCGCCGGTCCGCGCTGCGGGACAAACCTGCCGTCCTGCGAATGTCCGGAGACGGGCGCCTTCCGGCAAACAGGCTCAGATTCCGGGCAGCATTCCATCAGGTGCTGGAAGCCTTTCCGATCCCCTTCGAGATAGCCTCGTAGAAGCCGGCATAGTCTTTCAGGCGTTTCGATCTGCCTTTGTCGGCCTTGTCGATCTTTGCCTCGATCTCCCGAATCCTTGCGGCATTTCGTTTTGACCGCTCGGCCACGCCCTTCAGAACCTCGCGGTAGGGATCGTCCTCGATCTGATAGTAGTCCTGACGATCACCAGGCTTTGCGACTTTGCGGATCACGCCGCGCTCCGACAGCATGCGCGTGTTGGCGCTGATGCTGCCCCGGCTGACGCGGAGTTCAATTGCGATCTCACCAAAGGAATAGGGCCTGCCATCGAACAGAAGCAGTCCCATGATCCGGCCAGAGATACGGGGCAGACCTTCATCCTGGGCGATCAGTCCGACCATCTCGATGAAGTCCGATCTAAGGGTTCTCTGGCTGTCCGTCATGCTTTGCTCCGGCTTCGGTCGTCTTGTTTCATGTTCGTTACGTTCAGTCAATATTGAATAATATAGTTGCATCTGCCATGAAATGTATATAGATCGTTCAGTTAGAAATGAACGAACTTGGCGCGCTAGACAAAGGACGGCTTGATGAATCAGCCACGACCCGGAATGGCGGCAACGCGGGGGCGGCGCCGTCTGAAACTCGTAGCCTGCGCCTTGATGCTCTTGTCCATGTCGACGTCGGCGCACGCAGACGGCAGCGCCACTGCAGCGGTCGTCGCGCCCGTAACCCCAAGGATCACAGTGAGCGAGGTGAGCGCCCGCGTCGTGATCGGGCGTGTTCCGTTTTCCGGCACCCTCGTTCCGGTGCAGGAAGTGCTCGTATTTCCGCAGGTCAGTGGGTTTGCCATCGATCAGCTCAATTTCGACATCGGCGATGCCGTCGATAAGGGTGACATTCTTGCCAATCTGAACAAGCGCTCCCTTGAGGCACAGCTCGCCCAAGCCGATGCGGAACTTGCGCGCGCACTAGCGGCCGTCAGCCAGGCGCGAAGCCAGATCACCTCCGCGGAAGCCAGTGCCGTTCAGGCGCGAGCCGGCCTTGACCGATCGGAAAGGCTGATGACGAGCGGCAACATCACGCAGTCGAGCCTCGATCAGGCCGTAGCCACCGCGCAGACCGCGGAAGCCGCGCTTTCCTCGGCGAAAGACGGTCTGGCGGTTGCGGAAGCGCAGTTGCAGCAGGTGCAAGCGCAACGGGACATCGCGGCGCTCAACTTCGATCATGCGACGATTCGGGCCCCGGCATCGGGGATCGTATCCGCGCGGAACGGCCAGATCGGGGCCATCGCAACATCGGGCGGCGAGCCGATATTCCGACTGATCGCGGACGCGGATATCGAAGTGGAGGCGGAGATCATCGAAACCGCTCTGGGTCAGATCAATGTGGACGACCGGGTGACGCTCGACATTGCCGGCATCGGCGCATCCGTCGGCGCCGTCCGTCGCATCGCCCCGGTCGTCGACACGCGCAGCAGGCTTGGAACTGTTCGGATAACACCCGAGGCGACATCCGGATTGCGGCCGGGCCTGTTCACCAGCGGCTGGATCGTTACTGAAGAACGCGAAGCGCTGACGGTCCCCGCCGCAGCCGTGCTTGCCGATCGGGACGGTACATTCGTTCTGGTCGTCGAGGATGGCGTCATCGAAAAAAGACCGGTGACCGCTGGATTGATCTGGGACGGGCGGCGCGAAATCGTGAGTGGGGTCACGGGCAGTGAGTTCGTTGTGGCGCGCGCAGGGGCGTTCTTCAGTGACGGCGATAGCGTGGACCCGGTTCTGTCGGAGACCGCCGACGAAGGCTCAGGACAATGAACATGTCCACTTGGGCTATCCGCAATCCCGTTCCGTCGCTTGCGCTCTTTCTGGTGCTTCTCGTTGCCGGCCTGGTCGGATTCTTCCGTCTCCCGGTTACGCAGTTTCCCAACATCGACATCCCCATCGTCACGGTCGGCATCGGCCAGCCCGGTGCTGCGCCCTCCGAGATCGCCAACCAGATCGTCAAACCCGTCGAAAGTGCGGTTTCGGACGTGATCGGGGTGCGCCACGTCTCGGCCACGGCAACCGACAGCTTTGCCAGCATCACTATCGAGTTCGAAATCGAGACCGACACCGACCGTGCGCTGAATGACATCAAGGACGCTGTGGCGGGAGTCCGTGGCGACCTGCCCGAAAGCATCACCGAGCCAGATGTGCAGCGGCTTGACGTCACCGGCATGCCGATCCTGACCTACGCGGTGTCCGACCCGACACGGTCGATCGAGGAGCTTTCCTATTTCGTGGACGAGGTGGTCGCCCGTGAACTGACCACCGTGGGCGGCGTTGGAAAGGTCTCCCGCATTGGCGGGGCGGATCAGGCGGTGGAAGTTGAGCTCGACCCGGACAGGCTGTTCGCGCTTGGGCTTGCGGCTTCGGACGTCAACAACCAGCTTCGCCAGACCAACATCGACCTCGGCGGCGGCAGCGGCGATCTGGCCGGGCAGGAATACTCGATCCGGGCGCTCGGCAGCGCCTCGACGATCGCGGAACTTGCCGCGACCCCGATCACCACATCCGCCGGCACTACGGTCCGGCTGGACGATCTGGGGGTCGTGAAGGAAGGCGCGACCGAGCCCGAGTCCTTCGCGATGTACAACGGCGAGCCGGTCGTCGCCTTCGGCGTGTTCCGCGCGACTGGTGCCAGCGATCTCGAAGCCGGTGACAATGCGAAGGAGCGGCTTGTCGAGATCCGCGCCGTGTATCCGAACGCGACGTTCTCGCTGATCGACGATGCCACGATCTATACCGAGGGCAACTATCACTCGGCGATGGATACGCTGTACGAAGGCGCGGCGCTCGCCGTGTTCGTGGTCTTCCTCTTCCTTCGGAACTGGCGCGCCACGATCATCACGGCCGTGGCGCTGCCCTTGTCGATCATTCCGACATTCATCGTGATGCAATATCTGGGCTTCTCGCTCAACACTGTCTCGCTTCTCGGCATCACGCTCGTCACGGGCATTCTCGTGGACGACGCGATCGTCGAGATCGAGAACATTGTCCGGCACATCCAGATGGGCAAACCGGCCTACGAGGCCAGCGAGGAAGCGGCCTCTGAAATCGGCCTGACCGTCATCGCGATCAGCTTCACCATTGTCGCCGTCTTCGCGCCGGTCAGCTTCATGTCCGGCATCGCGGGCCAGTATTTCAAGCAGTTCGGCCTGACGGTTGCGGTCGCGGTCTTGTTCTCGCTTCTGGTCGCGCGCCTGATCACACCGATGATGGCCGCTTACTTCATGCGCGACGGGATCGCGCCGGAAGAGGAAAGCGACGGCTTCGTGATGCGCAGTTACATGCGGATCCTGAACTGGACGCTCCGCAATCGAACGGTCACGCTGATTCTGGGCCTCGCGATCTTCGCCGCCTCGATCTTTTCCGCGACGCTCCTGCCGACCGAGTTCGTGCCGCCCTCGGACACCGGCCGGGCCAGCGTCTCGATCGAGCTGCCGCCGGGGGCGCTGATGGACGAAACGCGCAGCGTCGCCCGTGAGGTGACCGACATCATCGCGACGGTCCCGGAGGTCGAAACCGTCTTCGTGGACGGGCGCGACACGACCGCCAATCTCAGTATCGGGTTCGGCCAGAAGGGCGATCGCGACCGAAGTTCGTTCGAGATCATCGACGAGCTCGACAGTCTCCTGGTCGGCGTGCCGGATGTCCGCCTGTTCGTCCTGAACGAAAGCGGCGCACGCGACATCTCCATCAGTGTGCTCGGCGACGATATCGCGGCGACGGCGGCCGCGGCCGGCGAGCTCGCCGAACAGATGAACGCATTGCCGGAGATCGCCGGTGCCGCGAGCCAGGCCTCGCTTGTCCGCCCGGAAATCCAGATCACACCGCGCGCTGAAGTCGCGGCGGAACTCGGCGTGACGTCGGCGGCGCTTGCCTCGACCATCCGTATCGCGACCATCGGCGAGACGGGCTCGGGCTCGGCCAAGTTCAACACCGGCGAGCGCCAGATCCCGATCATCGTGCGGATGGAACGGGACGTGCGCGAAGATCTCTTCCGCATGGCGGGACTGCGCATCCCTACCACGACCGGCGCGCCCGTCCCCCTGGGCGTCGTCGCGGATGTTCAGCTCTCGACCGGTCCGACCTCCATCGAACGCTATGACCGGCAATACCGCACGACGGTCGAGGCCGATTTGGCCGAAGGCGCGCTTCTCGGACCTGCGACCGAAGCCGTGAACTCACTGCCGGTCGCACTCAGCATGCCCGAAGGCACGTCGATCCAGGCGGGCGGCGATGCCGAGATCATGGGCGAGATCTTCACGCAGTTCGGCCTTGCTATGGGGGCCGGCATTCTTCTGGTCTATGTCGTTCTGGTGCTTCTGTTTTCCAGCTTTGTCACGCCGGTCACGATTCTCCTGTCCCTGCCTCTGGCCATCGGCGGCGCGATCTTCGCCCTATACCTCTATGGTGCTGGGATCGGCCTTTCGGTGATCATCGGCTTCCTGATGCTGATGGGGATCGTGACCAAGAACGCCATCATGCTCGTCGAATTCGCTCTTGAGGCGATGAACGCGGGGATGGACCGCAGACAGGCGATGCTGGAGGCGGGCCACAAGCGCGCGCGCCCGATCATCATGACCACAATCGCGATGACGGCCGGCATGGTCCCCAGCGCGCTGGCGGTGGGCGAGGGCGGCGAGTTCCGTGCACCGATGGCGATTGCGGTCATCGGCGGATTGCTTCTTTCGACCGTGCTCTCACTCCTTTTCGTCCCGTCGGTGTTCAGCGTCGTGGATGGCCTCAAGGCGAGGGTGCGCCGCGGATTGGTGACGGTCCTGGGGGCAAATCAGCCGAAGCGGGCAACTTGAGGGTCAGGCGAACAGCGACGCGTCGCTAGTGCTGCGAAGCACGCACCGGGCAATGATCCGAATTCGAGGATGTCTGACTTTCCCGCCGCGCCGTACCAAAGGCCCGGGCAGTAGGGACCAAGCGCGGCCGTTCAGTCAGACGGCACCGACAACAGGTTGATCTGCGAGACCCCGGCATCGCCAGTTTCGATGTCGCTGCGGCTTGTCTGAACGGCCGCGATTTCCTCCGAGAGGCAGAGTAGAGCTTAGTGGCGTTGTGGCGAGGGAAGTTCTGCGCGCGCAGCAAAGCAGCAAAGTTATGCTGGCTGTGGATCGGGCCCGAACCGGTCACTCGCGCATCCTGCGCTGTTGATACCGAATTCCCGAACGCTGGTCTCGCACCGAACTGGCTGCGGCGATGGCTACTCGGCCGCGTCTCGGGGCTTGGCCTTTTCCTCGCGAGTCTCGGCGAAACGCGCGAGAAGGGCCGCCTCGAGTTCCCTGTTGAGTTCGCGCGCCCGCGCGATGTAGGCCGCGTTCTTTTCGGTGGGCAGATCAGGCCGCCAGAGTTCGGCAAGGTCGCGCACCGCAGTCCGGTCGAGCGCGTAGAAAGTCTTTTGAAGCTCTGACGCTTCGTATTCCGACAGGCCCATGTTTTCGAGCACATAGCGCCCCGCTCTGAGGCTCGCGTCGAAATATTCGCGCACGATGTCGTCGGCGCCAGCACGGTAAAGCTCGAACACATGCTCGCGGTCGCGGGCGCGGACGACGATGTGCAGGTCCTCGCGCATGCGCCGGGCATAGGTCACGAGCCGGACCGAGGCGGCGCGATCGTCGAGGCAGACGACGAGCACCTTCGCATGGTCGAGGCCCGCTGCGCGCAGAAGCTCGGGCCGGGTCGGATCGCCGACATAGCCCTTGAAGCCGAACTTGCGGAGAAGCTGGATGACCTTTAGATCGTGGTCAAGCACCGTCGTGCGGAAGCCCGACATGGTGACCATGCGGTTGACGACCTGTCCGAAGCGGCCGACGCCGGCGATGATCACCGGCTGCTGCTCGTCGATTTCGTCCGTCTTCTGCGGCGCGCCTTCGTCCTTCATCCGCCGCGCGAGAACATCGTGCAGGATGAAGAAGAGCGGCGTCAGGAACATCGACATCGCGATGACGAGCAGGAGCTGCTGCGCCAGCGCGTCGGGCAGGATGCGCTGCTTGAGCGCGAAGGCCGTCAGAACGAAGCCGAACTCGCCGGCCTGGGCGAGACCGAGCGTGAAGAGCCACTGGTCGCGCCCTTTGAGCTTAAAGAGCCGGCCGAGGCCGTAGAGCACCGCGCCCTTGGCCGCCATTAGCGCGAGCGTGAACGAGATCAGCAGGACGGGTTGGCTGAAGAAGACCTCGACGTCGATCCCTGCGCCCACGGTGATGAAGAAGAGGCCCAGCAGCAAACCCTTGAAGGGGGCGATGTCGGATTCAAGCTCGTGCTTGAACTCGGAGTTGGCGAGGACGACGCCGGCGAGGAACGTGCCGAGCGCCGGCGAGAGGCCCACCATCAGCATGAGCGAGGCGATGCAGACGACGATCATCAGCGCGAGCGCGGTGTTTACCTCTCTCAGCCGCGCCCGGTGGACGAAGGCGTAAAGCGGGCGGATGACGTAGTGCCCGGCTAGCGCGATCGCGGCGACGGCGCCGAGGGTGACAAGCGTCACTCCCCAGCCGGGCAGCTCTTGCAGGAAACTAAGCGCCCTCTGCGCCTCGGCCGCCTCGGCCTTGGCGAGTGCGCGCGCGCCGGGCAATGCCAGAAGCGGGAGAAACGCGAGGAACGGGATGACCGCGATGTCCTGCATGAGCAGCACCGAAAAGGCGCTCCGGCCACCCGCGGTCTGCATCAGCCGCTTTTCGCTGAGCGTCTGCAGGACGATCGCGGTCGAGGACAAAGACAGGATGATCCCGAGCGTGAGCGCGACCCGCCAGCCCTCGCCGAGGGCCAGTGCTCCGAGGGTGACGACGATAGTGGTCACGACGATCTGAAGTCCGCCGAGCCCCAAAAGCCGTTCGCGCATGTTCCACAAGGCACGCGGTTCTAGCTCCAGCCCGATGAGGAAGAGCATCATCACCACGCCGAACTCGGCGAAATGCTGAAGATCCTTGGTCTCTGATCCGACGAGACCGAAGACCGGGCCGATCATGATTCCCGCGACGAGGTAGCCGAGAACAGAGCCGAGCCCTAGTCGCGACGCCACGGGCACCGCGACAACCACGGCGACGAGGTAGAGAGAGGCCTGAAAGAGGAAGCTTTCCATTCAAACAATCAAGTTGGCAAAGGGGCGTCGGGTTTGAACTGGTCCATCACGATCTGGCTTTGCACCCGGGAAACCGCCGGATGGGCGAGCAGAACCTGATGGATCAGCCGGTTTAGGCTGGAGAGATCTTGGCAGTAGACTCTAAGAAGATAGTCCGCTTCGCCTGTCAGCGTCCATGCGCTTGTGATTTCCGGCTGCGCATCGACAAGACGCGAGAAGGCGGCGGTCGTCTCGTGGCCATGGCGGGTCATCTGGACTTGAACGAAGGCCTGGACGGCAAGTCCGAGGCGGTGGGGATCGAGCCGCGCCGCATAGCCCTGGATCAGTCCCTCGGCCTCGAGCCGCTGGCGCCGGCGCCCGGCCTGGCTAGGCGAGAGATTCAGCTCCTCTCCCAGTTCCTGCGAGGTCAGGTGCGCGTTGCGCTGAAGCGCGGAAAGCAGTCGCGAGTCGGTTTCGTCGAGTGCGATGCGGGAAATGTGCATGGGATTATAGCATAACGCGCAATTTGCGCGCGTGCATATCAATTTTATACGACAAACGCGCAACATGCGCGTGAACTGTGCGGTAAACTTGATGTAACGCGCACAGGAGGTCTGTCCATTGGGTCCGTTTCCTCATTCCGCCCCGAAATCCACCATCACGGAGCAGAACCCCGCCGGCACCGACGGGTTCGAGTTCGTCGAGTTTGCTCATCCGGAGCCCGAGACGCTGCGCGAGCTGTTCGCTCGCATGGGCTATGAGAAAACGGCGACGCACAAGGAGAGGAATGTCGAGCTCTGGCAGCAGGGCGACATCACCTATGTGCTGAACGCGGAGCCAGGAAGCTTCGCCGCGCGCTTCGTGGAAGAACACGGGCCCTGCGCGCCGTCGATGGCGTGGCGCGTCGTGAATGCGAAGCATGCCTTCGATCACGCGGTGGCGAAGGGAGCCGAACCCTACGAGGGCGACGACAAGACCATGAATGTGCCCGCCATCCGGGGGATCGGCGGCTCGCTCATCTACTTCATCGACCAGTATTACGAGACGTCGCCTTACAACGCGGAATTCGACTGGCTTGCCCAGTCGAAACCCGAAGGTGTCGGCTTTTACTATCTCGACCACCTGACCCACAACGTCCACAAGGGCAACATGGACGTCTGGTTCAAGTTCTACGGCGATCTCTTCAACTTCAAGGAAATCCGCTTCTTCGATATCCAGGGCAAGTTCACCGGGCTTCACTCCCGGGCGCTGACCTCGCCCTGCGGGCGCATACGTATCCCGATCAACGAGGACCGGGGCGAGAAGGGCCAGATCGTCGAATACCTCAAGCGCTACAAGGGCGAGGGGATCCAGCACATCGCGGTCGGCACAGAGAACATCTACGACTCGGTCGACGCCATCGCCGCGCGCGGTCTGAAGTTCATGCCCGCCCCACCGGACAGCTACTATGAGATGAGCCGCGACCGGGTGAAGGGCCATGACGAGCCCATCGAACGGCTGAAGAAACACGGCATCCTCATCGATGGCGAGGGGGTGGTCGACGGCGGGGAGACGAAGATCCTGCTGCAGATATTCTCCAAGACCGTGATTGGGCCGATCTTCTTCGAATTCATCCAGAGAAAGGGCGATGACGGCTTCGGCGAGGGCAATTTCAAGGCGCTCTTCGAATCCATCGAGGCCGACCAGATCGCAAGAGGCGTTCTCAAAGCCGGGTAAACCGGCGGTTCTGCTGGGAGGATGGGCGCGTGCCGAGAGGAGCGGCGCGCGCCTATTGTTTTGTTACGACGATTGCAGGCAATGCCGCAGCCCGAACACTGTCCTGGCAGGGCAAGCGGGCGGGCGGCCGACAGCTCGGCGGCTGCCGTCCGCGTTCGCTTCGACAATGAGTATTCGCGCGACCGAAGGCTTCGAAGGATGCCGTCGCCGCACCGGCGCGGCGGCACCAGCGGCGATTCGCATCGAAAGAAAACAAACGATTGTCAACCTTGACGGCGATTTCTTTTCACCATTCGATTGGCGGAATTACGACGGCCCCACGGGACCAATTCCAAAAAAACGGGGAGGGACGTAATGCTCAAGGGCGCATCCTTTAACATCGTCTTTATCGTCGCCATGCTGCTTTGTCTGGCGATCGGCGTCTGGGGTGTGATCAGCCCTTCGAGCATGACCGGTTCGGCGCAGGCGTTCACGAGCTACCTTCTGAACGGCGCTGGCTGGATGTGGCTGGCCATGTGTTCGGCATTCCTGATCCTCAGCGCGTACATGGCGTTCGGACCTTACGGCCATATTCGCCTCGGCAAGGATGACGAGGAGCCGGAATTCAGCACCGCATCGTGGATCGCGATGTTGTTCGCGGGCGGCATGGGGTCAGGGCTTCTGGTCTGGGGCGCGGCCGAGCCGATGTATCACTTCGTCTCGCCGCCCGGTATGGAGGGCGAGACCGCGGCCGCGGCGCGCGAGGCGCTCGTCATCACCAATCTGCATTGGGGGCTGCATGCCTGGTCGATCTATGGCTGCTGCGCGCTGGTGATCGCCTATTTCACCTTCCGCCGCAACGAAGCCTCGATGATCTCGACGCCGATCAAGCACGTCTTCAAGGGGCCCGCAGGCGAGTCGGTCGGCAAGGTGGCCGACATCCTTGGCGTCATCTCGGTCGTCTTCGGGCTGGCGGGCTCGCTCGCCATGGGCGCGCTCGCCGTTCGATCTGGCATGTTCTATGCCTTCGGGACCGAGCAGAACAACACGATGTCGATGATCATTCTCGTGGCCTTGTTCGTGGCCTACATGACATCTGCGACGACGGGCGTGGACAAGGGAATCAAGATTCTGTCGAATATCAACATGGTGCTGACCGTGGCGATCATGATGATGGTGATCTTCGCCGGTCCCACGCAATTCATCATGGAGGCTTTCGTCGATTCCATAGGACGCTATTTCAGCGCGATCGTCACCAAGTCCTTCACGCTTTATCCGTTCGAGGGGCTGACGGGCTGGACCTCGGGCTGGACGTTGACTTACCTCATCTGGTGGCTCGCCTGGGGGCCGTTCATCGGCATCTTCGTCGCCCGCATCTCGCGCGGACGCACGATCCGCGAGTTCATCTTCGGTGTCGTGCTGGTGCCGACACTCTTCTCGATGCTGTGGTTCGCGGCCTTTGGCGGTGCGGGCTTTTACATCGAAATGTATGGCGGCGGCGGCCTGAAGGAGATCATCTTCGAGGATGTCTTCGCCGCGCTCTTCGCGTTCCTCGGCTACTTCCCGGGTTCGACGATCCTGGCTGCGCTGGCGGCAGCACTTCTCTTCATCTTCCTCGTCACCTCGGCGGATTCTGGGACGTTTGTGCTGTCGATGATGACAACGGACGGCAATCTGAATCCGCCGGTCACTCAGAAGATGATCTGGGGGGTCCTGATCGCCGTCCTGACCTTCTCGACGCTGGTGACCGAGTCGGTGACGGTCGCCAAGGCGATGGCCATTACAGGCGCCATTCCCTTCGCGGTGATCGTGCTACTGCAGATCGTCGGTTTCCTGCGCGAGATCCGCAAGGAGATCAAGCAGCCCGAGGTGATCGAGGCACGTGGCGAGGCCGAGGGCAGAGCCCCGGCGGGGGCCGAGCCATCTGTCGGCGAAGCCACATCTTAACCGGGCGGAAAGGAGCGCATCATGTTCGCAAGGACATTCATCGCAGTTCTGGCCGCCGCGGTCACGCTCTCCGGCTGCACAGAGGATGACGGCAGCATCCGCATCGGGGCGAAGAATTTCGGCGAAAGCCGGATTCTCGCCCATATGATGGCGGCGATGGCGGAGGAACAGGGCCTGCCGGTCGAAGGCGTCGTGGAATACGAGAACACGCCTGCCATCCTCGAGGCGTTGAAACGCGGCGACATCGACGCTTATCCCGAATACAACGGCACGGGCCTTGTCATGCTCGGCCAGAGTCCGCTCGCCGATGGCGATACCGCGACGGAGCGGGTGAAACAGATCTTCGAGCCATTGGGTATCTCGTGGCGCGAGCGTGTAGGCTTCGCGAACAATTACGGGCTCGCAATGCTCCCCGACCGCGTAGAGGAGCTTCGCCTGATCGATATGTCGCAACTGGTGCGGCGCAGCGCCGATCTCACGCTCGGGATCGAGGACGATTTCTCGACGCGCCCCTTGGATGGGCTCAGCCCGATGGTCCAGCGCTATGGCTTCGAGTTCGCGAGTGTCGAGGAGGTCCCGCTTTCGGATCGCGGCGAGCTCTACGATCAGCTTCTCGATGGCGAGGTCGACGTGATCGAGGTCTATACGACGGACGGCCAGATCGCCGACTACGGGCTGACGCTTCTGAAAGACGATCTGCAGTTCTTCCCGGTCTATGAGCTTGCCCCGATCGTGCGGCTATCTACGCTGGCGAAGTTCCCTGCGCTTGGCGGTGCGCTCGACGCGCTCGGCGGCAAGTTCTCGAACGAGGAAATGCAGGCCTTGAACCGGCGCGTCGACCTCGAGGGCCGTTCGCCGGAGGCGGTGGCGCGGGACGCGCTTGCACGGCTCGGGCTGATCTCGTCCGGCGCCGTGGAGGCGGAAGACCCGCTGATGATTGCGACCTCGCCGCTTCTGGCCGAGAGCGACCTCGCAGGCACTGCGCTTCGCGCGGCCCGCCGGGCTTATGTGGGCCGCGAGGTGACCATCGACCCGAGCCACGATCCGCTTGGCGAAGTGACGAACGGCAATGCGCGGCTGGCCATGGTGGGAGCGGAAAGCTTCTTCGACCTTTCGGGCCCGACACCGGTGCGGTTCGAGCAGTTCGAAAGCCTCGCCGCCGTGGGGTCGAACGCGATCCATCTGGTCAGCCCGACGGGCGACAACGGCGTCGGGTCCCTTGCAGAGGCGACAGCGCTGATAGTGGGGCCGGACGGCTCTGCGTCGCACCGGATCGGGACGATCCTGAAGGACGCGCTGGGACTTTCGGCCGAGCTGAGCTCCAGCGATGCGGCGAGCGCGGGCGATCTCTTGGCCCAGCTCGACGCGAAGGGCAAGGTCGCGGTGATCCCAGCCCCGATCGGCAGCAATGTCGTCAAGCAGGCCTTCGCCGGTGCCGAGCTGAAGCTTCTGCCCATCGAGGGCTGGACCGAGGGCGCGAACCTCGTGAAATATCCGTTCCTAAGACAGATCCGCATCCCGTCGGGCGCCTATGACCTCGTCTTCGTCCCGATCGAGACACTGTCGAGTCAGGCGGTGATCGCCGGGCCTGCGCCCGGATCGGCCGACGCAGCGATCGGTGATCAAGGCCCGGGCGCCACTGCGGCGCCGGCCTTGAAGCCGGTGCCGACCAGCACCGTGCTGGAGCTGGCCGCAGGCATATCGGGCGGCGACGTGATCGACCCGGTCCTGCCCCTCGCCTCGGCCTTCGCGCCTGTCCTGCCCGCGCCGCCGGCGGCGATGAACCCTTCTACGGATGTCTCTATCCTGAACGTAGCCCTCGTCCTGATGTTCGTGTGGCTGTTCTGGCTCTACTTGCGTCGCGACGTCCGCTGAAACAGGGAAGGAGAGCTTGAGATGGGCGATAAGATCCTTGTTCCGATCGACCTGGCGGACCAGAAGACCGGGCTGAAAACGATCGCCGAGGGCGTCATTCAGGCAACGGCGCGAAAGGGCGAGCTGATCGTCATGACCGTCGTGCCGGATATCCTTTCAGGCCTCGATTTCCGCTACGCGATCCGCGGCGAGACCGGAGGGTCTGAAGATTACGATTTGAAGGCGATCGTGAAGGAGGCTCTGGAGAAGCTGAACGAGATCGTGGCCGATCACATCCCGAGCGGCATGAAGGTCAGCACCATCGCGCGGCATGGTACCGCATATGAAGAGATCCTGAATGTCGCCAGGGATGTCGGCGCTACGATGATCGTGCTCGGCGCGCACCGGCCGTCCCTAAAAGACTACCTGATCGGCCCGACTGCCGCGCGGGTAGTGCGCCATGCCGAATGCTCGGTGAACGTGCTGCGCGATATGTAGGCGGTGGCGCCTGATGGCCTTCAGCGTGGTCCTTGGGAAGAGACAGGGTCTCTGGGAGACTGCTCCGCGCCGGACGGCGCGTCCCGGGTGGCGCACGGCAGGCTGTCAGCCTCTCTTGAGGATCTTCAGCACGACGGTTCGGCCGCGTTTCACATAGGAGAGTTCGCTGTCGCCGATTGCGGCGACCTGGCCGCCGTCGAGCCGATCGCCGACCTTCACCTTGATCATCCGGCCCGAGGGTAACCGAACGAGCGCCCGACGATTGGCGGAGGAGCCGAAGACGCCGATCAGCGAGACGTCGCGCAAATTGATCGCGTTCTTGATCGTGGCCTGACGCGCCACGGTCGCGGTCGTGGGGATGTTCGGCGTCGGGGCGACTGGTTCGGGTTCGTCGATCTCGGCCTGCGGAGTGGGTTCGGGTGCCGGTGCAGGCGCCGGCTCTGGCGCGGGTTGCACCGCGGTTGCCGCCGAGGCGGCGACGCTTTCAGCGACGGCTGTGGCCACCGCATCGTCAACCGCGCGGGCGAGCCCGCTCGGCCGGCTCTTCGGGCGCTGCGACGAAGCGACGGCCCGCGCCGTCGCGCTGGCGATGGCCTCCTCGAGCGCGCGCTGTGCCTCGGCTTCGGCTTTCCGGGCCGCTTCGGCCTCGGCCGCCATCTCAGCGGCGCGCGCGACAACCACGGCGGGTCGCGCGCGGGGCTGCTTCGCGGCGTGTGCAGGATCGACGGGGTCGGGCAGGGGCGCCGCGCCCTGAACTTCGGGCGCGGCGGCGGCCGGTGCGGTCGTGTCCAGCTCCGAGGTGGCCGGGTCAGGCTCAGGCTCCAGTGCGGGCTCCTGTGCGGGCAAGGCTGCGGGCTCGGCAGCCGAACCGGGGCGCAGCGTGGGGGCGACGGGCGGGCGACCCGCGATCAGTGTGAAGCCGCCCGGCGTGACGACGCCGTCCTCTGTTGGGCGGATGGAGCCGTCCGGCAGGAATTCGAAGGTCGTGCCGAATGGAGGCGGCAGCGGCTGAGGCCGGAGAGCCGCATCGGTGACATCAGCAGGTGCGGCCGGGCGCACGAGCGGATCGGGCCGTTCCGTAACGGGTGCCGCGCTCGCGATTGTCGGGGCGCCCGGCGCATCTGGTCCGGGTTCCCCGGTCGCGCTTTGCGGCGCATCGTCCCAGAGTGTCTCTGCGGACGGCGGCGCGACGGTGGGCACTTCCGCCTCAGTCTCCGAATTCGAGTCGGCGACGGCACCGGGCTGCGTGGCTGCGGACTCGTCGGTTGGCGGGGCGGGCTCGGTTCCGGCCTCGGGCTGAATCGCGGTTGCGGTCGTGTCAGAGACGGCGACTTCGGGGGCTTCGGGCTCCGGTGCGGCTCCGGGCAGCGCAGCCGGGGGATCGGATGCAGGAGCCAGGTCAACCGTCTCCTCCTCGGCCGGGCCAGCGAGCAACATCCACCAGAGCGCGACCGCCAGAAGGAGAAGCGCGAGGATCGTAGCCAGAACGCGACCCCGCGTCAGTAGCGATGGCCGGTCTTCTGGGGAGCCGCGCGTCGCGCCGAAGACCGAAGGGCTCGACACCGAGGGAGCAGGCGCGGCGGATGCGGGCGCGGCGCTTTGCGGAGCGGCGGGCATGGTCTGAACCGGCCCACCCGGTGTGCCGCGTTGCGCCTGCGTGCCGTGTCGCGCTTCCGGCAACGGGGCCTGCACGCCGCGCGCTGCAAGGGCGCTTGGCTTCTGGCGAGAGCTCTCGTCCAACTCGTTGTCGCGCGCGCGCCGCGGCACGGGCAGGACCGGTGCCGTCACTCCCTGATCTGCAGGAACGATATCGTGCACCGATAGCTCCGGCTCGGTCTTGTCGGCATGGTGGGGGGCTGCCTTGGCAAGCGCGAGCGTGAGGCGTGACTCGTGCTTGCTTGTGTCCGACGTCACCTCTACAGCGGGGCCTTCCGGGCGGTGCGTCGTGAAGGCCGGAGCAGAAGGGCGCGCCGGGACGGGGGCGTCTTCCAGTTCGTCTAGATCGTCGATCGCTATGAAAGGAGCGTCGAGCCCTTCCAGCGTGGTCCCCGGTGCGAGTGTTGCCGCGAGGGCATCGGGTTGGACGGAAACCGGTTCCTCGTCCTTGCTCTTCGCCGCTGGATGAGGGCTGGCAGTCTCTTCGGCCGGTTCCGGCGCGTCATCGTCGTCAGGTGGCAGAGCGGCAGTTATGTTGGGTTCGGCGGAGGCGGCGAGCGGCGGCGCGGGCTCAGTGTCGTCCGCGTCAGCCATGGCTGACGTCTCCGGCGCGGGCGATTCCTCGGGGGTCTCGGTCCCGTCTGGTTTAGACACCGTATCGGCGGCGTCAGCGGAGGACTCCTCTGTGGCTACGACTTCAGTTTCCGCGACCGTCGTCTCGAGCTCGTGGGCCGGATCGGCTGCGGGTGCCTCGGCGTGTTCTTCGTCAGGCGCGTCCTCGTCGGGTTCGGTCGCGAAACTGACGCCTTCGGAAACCTCACGCACCCCCACCACTCCAGACGCCGTGACGGAGGGGTCTTTCGCGCGTTCAATGTCTTCCGTCGCATCTGGGGGCAGCGCTTCCGCTTCGGGCGCCGCCTCTGCCTGTACCACGCTCAGTGGCGGGTCTCCGTCGGTGTCGTCCTCGTCCGTGGCATCGATCACGTGCACCGGATCCTGATCACGGTCGAGCCGATCGCCTGTCGGCAGATGTGTGGCCGCGGCCGAGGCCTCGCCGAAGAACGGTTCGCCGGCGAATTGACCCGGCTCGGGCGTGGCGACGAAGGCGACCGGATTGAAGCCGTGGCTTTCTGCGAAGGACTCGGCTTCCTCGAGCGTTTCGCGGGCCACGACGGCGGCATGGACCTCGGGCCCGATACGCGACCAGTCAAACACGAGGTCCTTGACCGCATAGGGCGTCCGGCCGTCGAGTGCGGCCGCGATCTGGGCGCGGCGTGTCGCCCGGTCCGGACCGGGGGCGTCGATCACGGTGTAGAGGATCTGAGACGCAGGCAGGACGAGTTTCGTTGCCACCCGGCCAGGCGCAAGCGTTTCGGCCTTGCCGCGCAGCGCCGCAAGCTTCGTCTCAAGATCGGGGTCCGCGAAGTCGGCACGGCCAAGCTCCACCCAGCCGGCTGTCCGGCGAGCGAGCAGGCGAAGGCCATCATTTGAAAGATCGAGGGCGAAACCTGGTTTCATTCCGGGGCAGTTAGCATCTTCGCGGCTCCCACCAAAGCCGCCATGGATCAAGCAACACTCCTAAAGCAGAATTCCGCGCATGGAAAGGTGTGTGGCCAAGGATCAGCTTGCGGCGTGCGTCAGAGAATCGAAGATCGGTCGAAGCACAAGGAGGGTTTCATGCGATTTGCCAATCTTGCCGCGATTGCGGTTCTGTTGCTTGCGTTGCAGGGCACAGCGGTCGCCCAAGAGCCGCCCGCGACCATCACCGTGACGGGCGAGGGCAGGGTCGAAGCCGCCCCCGACATGGCTACGATCTCGCTCGGTGTCACGACCGAGGCGGAAACGGCGAGCGCGGCGATGACGGAGAATTCCGATGCGGTCGCGGCAGTGCTGACCCGGCTTGCGGAGACCGGAATCGACGATCGCGACATTCAGACGTCGGGCTTGTCGCTCGGTCCGCGCTACAATTACCGCAGCTCGGACGGCGAGGCGCCGGAGATCACGGGCTACACCGTGTCGAACATGGTGACGGTTCGGTTGCGTGCGCTCGACACGCTGGGAGGCATTCTCGACCGGGTCGTGTCCGATGGCGCCAATACGCTCAACGGGCTCGCCTTCGGGCTTCAGGACGATCGGGACGCCATGGATGAAGCGCGGCGCGGCGCGGTCGCGGAGGCGGCGCGCAAGGCCGCGCTTTACGCTGACGCTGCGGGTGTGACGCTCGGTCCGATTCTGTCGATCCACGAGGGCGGGGCGATGATGCCGCAGCCGAAGATGATGGCGGAGGCCAGTTTCGCGCGCGACGGCGGCGTCCCGGTGGCGGGTGGCGAACTGTCAATCGGCGCCGACGTGACGATCGTTTACGCCATCGCCCAATAGGATTGCCGGGTGCCCCTGCGCGGGACGCCCGCGCCGGTCATGCCGTAGCCTTCGATAGCGCTTGGTCGAGATCGGCTATGATGTCGTCGGAGTCCTCGATCCCGATCGACAGGCGCACGACGTTCGGCGCCGCGCCCGCAGCTTCCTGCTGTTCGGCCGTGAGCTGGCGGTGCGTCGTCGAGGCGGAGTGGATGATGAGCGAGCGTGTGTCGCCGAGGTTCGCGACATGCGAAAACAGCTCAAGCGAATCCACAAGCTTCACGCAGGCGTCGTAGCCGCCCTTCACCGCGAAGGTGAACAAGGCACCCGCGCCCTTCGGGTAGAGCTTCTGCGCGCGGTCGTAGTAGGGCGACGACGGGAGGCCCGCATAGGTCACGTGGTCCACGCGCGGATCCTTTTCGAGCCATTCCGCCACCTTCTTTGCGTTGGCGACGTGACGCTCCATTCTGAGTGAAAGCGTCTCGATGCCGAGAAGCGTGTAGTGCGCGCCTTGCGGGTTCATCGTCATGCCAAGGTCGCGGAGGCCCACGGCGATCGAATGGAAGGTGTAGGCCAGAGGCCCGAAGGTCTCATGGAACTTCAGCCCGTGATAGGCGGGTTCGGGTTCGGAGAGCGAGGGGAACTTGCCCGAGGCCGACCAGTCGAACTTGCCGGAATCCACGATGGCGCCACCGGTCACCGTGCCGTTGCCGGTCAGATATTTCGTCGTCGAGTGCACGACGAGGGTCGCGCCCATCTCAATCGGACGGCAGAGCCAGGGCGTGGCCGAGGTGTTGTCGACAATGAGCGGCACACCCACCTTGTCGGCCAGTTTCGCAAGCGCCGGAATGTCGGTGACGTAGCCGCCCGGATTGGCGATCGACTCGCAGAAGATCGCGCGGGTGTTGTCGTCCACCGCCGTTTCCATCGCTGCGAGGTCGTCGGTATCGACGAACTTGGCCGACCACCCGAAGCGCTTGATCGACTGGCTGAACTGCGTGACCGTGCCGCCATAGAGACGCGTCGAGACGACGATGTTGCAGCCCGGTCCCATCAGCGGAAAAAGCGCCATGATCTGCGCCGCGTGACCGGAGGAACAGCAGACCGCCCCCTGGCCGCCCTCGAGCGTCGCGATGCGCTCGGCGAGGGCCGCGACTGTCGGGTTCGTCAGCCGCGAATAGATGTAGCCCACTTCCTGAAGATTGAAGAGCGCAGCAGCGTGATCGGCGTCGCGGAAGACGTAGGCCGTCGTCTGGTAGATCGGCGTCTGGCGCGCGCCGGTCGCGGGGTCGGGGCGGGCGCCCGCGTGGATCTGCAGCGTGTCGAAACCGTAAGTCCTGGCCATGGTCGTCTCCCGTTCGGTGTTGCGCGGGGGACGTTAGGGCATGCCAGAACCATCGGCAACGGGGGCTGGTTCAACTCGATCTAGTCATCGCGGCCGATGCTGCCCCGCTTGGCGAACGGGTGGGCGTTCTTCGCGGCGAAGGCGTATCCCTCTGCGTTCGAGACGGTGCAGGCGGGGACGAGGCCGATGGTGAAGGCGGCGAGTGTGAGTGCGACGACGGTACGCATGGCGAGCTCCTTGGTTGAGGTTAGGTCTGCACCCCATGCTGCCACTGCTTGCCGATCACCCGGCATCAACTGCCCGGCAGCGACGATCACTTGCGCGGGACGAAATCGTGAACCAGCGTTCAACCGCCGGAGAGCTGGATCACTCCGCGCCCGCCGTTGCGGATGAATTCGACGATCCAGGACCGGCCGGGCCGGGCGGTGATCTCGGCCAGGTCCGCCGGGCGCGACAGGGGCCGGTCATTGACTGCGAGAAGGATGTCGCCGGGCCTGAGCCCGGTCCGTCGGGCTCGCCCGGCGACTTCGGTGACGACGATGCCCTGGGCCGAGAGCGGCAGGCCCAGCCGGTCGATGAGCGCGGGGTCGAGCGCGGCGACGGCGAGGCCGTCGAAGATGTTGGGCGCGGCGATGCGGAGCGACTCTGAGCCCGCGCTGCCCCGCGCGGGCGCAAGCACGACCTCCGCCTCGGCAAAGGCGCCGTCGCGCCAGTAGGTCACGCGCGCCGTCGCGCCCGGACCCCGGACGGCGAGCCGGTAGTCGAGCGCCTGCGGGCTTTCCACCGGCTGCCCGTCGATGGCGATGACGACGTCGCCGGCGGCGAGCCGCGCCGCGGCGAACGGGCTTTCGGGATGGATCTGGCGGATCGCGACGCCGCCCGGCCCGGCGAGGCCCATCGCCTCGGCCAGGCTTTGGTCTACGGGCTGGACGTCGATCCCCGACCACGGTCTCTCGAACTCTGTCCGGCCCGCCTGCGCCTGCGCGACATATTGCGCGACGAGGTTGGCCGGAATCGCGAAGCCGATGCCGTTCGAACCGCCGGAACGCGTGAGGATCGACGTGTTGATGCCGAGAAGCCGCCCCTCGAGATCGACGAGCGCGCCGCCGGAATTGCCGGGATTGATTGCGGCGTCGGTCTGCACGAAGTAGCCGGCGCGCCCCGCCGCGCCCGCGCGGGCAAGCCCCGAGACGATGCCTGACGTCACGGTCTGTCCAACGCCGAACGGGTTGCCAATGGCGAGAACGAGATCGCCGACCTGCGCCCGGTCGGCATCCGCCAGCTCGAGCGCGGGCAGCCCGGCCGCGCCCTCGAGCCGGATCACGGCGAGATCGGCCGAGGCATCGGCGAGGATCACGCGCCCGGCGAATTCGCGCCGGTCGGCGAGGACGACGCGGATATCGTCCGCCCCGCCGACGACGTGATGGTTGGAGACAACAATACCGTCGGCACTTAGTATCACGCCCGAGCCGAGCGAGTTCTGCACCCGGGGCACAGCCTGGCCGAAGTCGAAGAACTGCGAGAAGAAGGGATCGCCGGCGAAGGGGCTGAGGCGCTCTGCGACGATGCGGGTCGCGTAGATATTGACGACGGCTGGAGTGGCGCGCTGGACCACGGGCGCGAAGCTCAACGCGATCTCGCCGCGATCTGATGGCACCTGAGTCTGCGCCGACGCGGCGAGCGGGAACAGACCGGCGGCAATCGCGAGAAACGCGAGAGAGAGACGTATCAAGGTCGTATCCTGCCCTGTTTTCATGCCGGATTCGGCGCGCTCCAGTGCTGGGTCATCATTTTCTGGAAACTTTGTAGTGCGTTCCGAGAAGACCCGAAGGATAGGGCTTTGCCGCGACGAGTTCCAGAGCGAGATCGTGGTCAAGCTCACCGAAGAGCCGGATCCCGGACCCGATCAGGATGGGGATGATCGTGATCCGTAGGTCCTCGACCAGCCCGTCGCGGAGAAACTTCTGCACCACCTTACCGCCGTCGACATAGACTCGGCTCCAACCGCTCGCCCCGCGTTCGCGCATCAGGTCCGAAGGGGTGCTGCGCGATATGGTCACCCGGTCGGACAGGTGTTTTGGTACATCGCGATCGGAAAGAGACTGGCTGAGAACGATCACGGGTTTCCGATACGGCCATTCTCCGAACTTCAGGACTGCCCGAAAGGAACCGCTGCCCATGACGATTCCGTCCACGCTGGCTTCGAACGCATCATATCCGTGGTCTTCGCCCTCAATTTGGTGCTTGAGCAGCCAGTCCAGACTGTGATCGGCACGGGCGATGAACCCGTCGAGGCTCATCGCCATGAAGACATGCCCGGTTGTCATTCCGACCCTCTGATCAGCTGTGCTGACACACATTAAGCGCGCGGCGGGGCGGGACAAGGGGGCGCCGGCAGGCGCTGACGTCATTGACCGTCAGCGCAGCCAGAGGCCTGCGCGCTTGATCGTGTTGCGGATCGCCTGTTCCCGGCGCGGCAGGTCGTTCTGGTCGAATAGCGCGCGGACCCGGTGTCCCTTCTTCTGGAAGACGAGCTTCTTCATCGGCTCGTACTGCTTCAGCACCTTCTTGATCTGATTGGGCGCCGCCACCGCCTCCAGCGCCCCGATGACGGCGTCGCTTTCGCGCGCGTATAACAGCGGCAGGAGCCGGTAGTGGCAGCTTATCTCGCCGTCGAGGCCGTCGAGCTCCGGTCCCGGGCGGCCACCGCCGAAGGAATGGATGACGAGCGGCAATGCAATCTGGTCGAGCCACGGATCGAGGCTCTGGCAGGCCAGTTCTTCGGGTGCGTCGTCTCGGATCGCGAGCGCGTAGTCGAGGAAGCGACCGCCAAATTCGCGCGGGCAGCGGTAGAAAAACCAACCTGCGTTGAAGTAGAGGTAGCGCTGCCAGTATTCATCGGGCTGCGAGAGGTCGAGCGTGCTTTCGAAATCGAGTCCGAACTTGTCGTAAAGCGACTTCCAGGTCTGGCCGTAGCCGGGTCCGTAGAGTTCGATCTCCGGCCAGGTGCCCTCTCGCCGCATCGAGGCGGAGGGGCAATCGAAATCGAACGCGACCGAGGCGACCGGCCCGGTGAAGAGCGTGTCGGTGTCGAAAAAGACAAAGGGCTCGCCCGCTGGAAGGACTGATAGCCCCTCAATCTTGTTACCGTACGGATAATTCTGCCCGAAGTGGCGGCTTTCGAACGGCAGAATTTCGGCTCCGAACCCTTCGATCAACGCGCGGATATCGGGCGCGAGGCGCGTGTCGCCCGTCCAGAGCGGGCCGGGCTGCGGTTCGCCGACGATCACGCGGCCAGAGAAGTCGGGATTGGCCGCGCGGAAGGAAGCGAGGAGCAGAACCGCCTCGTATCCCAGGCGGCCCGCCTGTGCGATGCAGAAGACGTTGGGTTGGATTTTCGCCATGTCGCGGGCTGCCCGATGTGCCGCGCAGGTTCAACCCCGCGCCTTGTCGCGCGCCACTATAGAGGCGCGGTCGCAAGGGTAAAAGCTACGCGGGCCCACATCGTTCGGTTGTCGGGAGAACAAATGGTGCTGCCGGGGAAATTTGAACTTTCGGCCTCTCCCTTGGCAAGAGAGGGATAGGGCTGTTGTTCACTCTAGATTTGGTCTTGTTCCGACTACTAACCCGTTTAGAGCCGCCGCTACGATTATTTGCAGCATTATGTATCAACCGCACCAAGCCCGCGATGGCTGAGCGGTTGATACATAGTGCCGAATACTCCCGCGGGGTGTGCCTATCGAAGCTCGAGTGCCGGCGGCGGTGGCTGTAGTCGTCGCGCCATGCCGTAGTGAAATGGCGGGCATGGCGCAGGGTAGGGAAGATGTGCTCGTTGAGGCGCTCGTTGCGGAACCGGCAGAGAATGTCGTCACTGACGTTCGCTACTGGTGAGGCAATCCCGATTGGCGCGGCGGTAGTTGACGAACGCGTTCGCACTGAGCACCGCGAAGAAACTTTCCATGTCGATCAGAAGATAGCCCCGTTCAAACACTGCGCGCGTCAGTTCCTGCACATCCTCGGCATAGAGGCGTCGACGCCCCATCAGCCCGCAGATCAGTTTTCGGGCGATCCGGTAGCGCCCGGACGCCTTTCCGCCGAAACTGGCGACATACATGGCCGCAAGCGTGTCGGCCGTTTTGTCGATTGCCTCAGAATTCACACCAAATGCCCGCGATGCCGAAGGTAAATGGTAGAAAGACAAAAATAGTTTGTCCATAGGTAGAAAAACATTGCAGTCTACGCTCCGGGCAGATTGCGGAGGAACCCATGGCCCAAGGCGAACCGATCGACCTGGCAGAGCGGCAGGACGACTTGGAAGACCGGCTCAAAGGCGCCGTCGACGCCGGCGATGCCAATGCCATCGCCGCGCTGCTGGAACCCTTGCCGCTCAGCGATGCGCTGCGCGAGGTGTTGAACCTTGCGGCCGGGGACCGCGACGCGGTTTTGTCGCTCCTGCCGGCGGAGCTCGCCGCCGGGTTGATCGAAGAAGCGCCGAACGCGATGGCGACCGATCTTGTCGAACGGCTGTCGGCAGCGCGTGCGGCCGAAATCATCGACGAGCTGGATTCGGACGTTCAGGCTGACCTCATCGGCGAGCTGGACCGCGAGGATGCCGACGCGATCCTCGCCAGGATGGACGCCGGCGATGCGGCGGAGGTCCGCCGGCTCGTGGAATACGACGATGATACAGCGGGCGGCCTGATGGTGGCCGAGGCGTTCTCGTTCCCCGACAGCGCCACCGTCGGCGCCGTCCTGCGTGACTTCGTCAGCGGCGATGAGGATTTCGAACGCTATCGCGGCCAACATCCCTACATAGTCGACGTCGACGGCAGGCCCGTCGGCGTCGTCTCGCTGCGCGGCCTGCTGACGGCAAGGCGCGGCGCGCTCCTATCCTCGATCATGGTGCCGCCGCTGACGGTCAGGACCGATACGCCGCTCCTCGAACTGCAGGACATCTTCGACGAACACCCGTTTCTGGGCTTGCCCGTCGTCGATGCCCAGGGGCTGCTCGTCGGTGCCCTGTCGCGGTCGGCGGTTGATGCGGCGGCCCTGGAACAGGCCGAGGGCGTCAATTTGAAGCTTCAGGGGATCGTCGGTGACGAATTGCGGTCGATGCCGCTTGGAATAAGGTCGCGGCGCCGGCTCGCCTGGCTGTCGGCCAATATCGTCCTCAACATTATCGCGGCCAGCGTGATTGCCGCCTACGAGGAAACGCTCGCTGCGGTGATCGCCATCGCAATCTTCCTGCCGATGGTGTCGGACATGAGCGGCTGTTCGGGCAACCAGGCCGTCGCGGTGACGATGCGCGAACTGGCCCTCGGCCTGGTAAGGCCCGCCGATGCGCTCCGGGTTTGGGTCAAGGAAGCTTCGGTCGGCGTCATCAACGGTCTGGCGCTCGGCTGCCTGATCGGCGTCGTGGCCTGGATCTGGAAGGAAAACGCCTGGCTTGGACTGGTGATCGGCCTCGCCCTGGCGCTCAACACCGTGATCGCGGTCTCGATCGGCGGCGTCGTGCCGCTCATGCTGAAGCGCATTGGCCAGGACCCGGCGGTGGCGAGTGGTCCGCTCCTGACCACGATCACCGACATGGCAGGTTTCTTCCTCGTGCTGAGCCTCGCCAGCCTGATGATGCCCTTGCTGGTGCGATGATGGACAAGTCCGCAACGAAGGCGCCCCGCAAGCGAAAAACCCGCGCCGAGCTTGCCGTCATCGGCTGGCGCGAGACCGTGACGCTCCCAGATCTCGGCCTGATCGAGATACATGCCAAGATCGACACCGGCGCGCTGACAACGGCGCTGCATGCAAGCCATGTCAAGACGTACGAGAAGGACGGTGCGCTCTGGGTCCAGTTCCGGCCGCCGCGCATCGGCCGCAAGAAGCCGGGCCTTTGCCACGCCCCCGTCCATGACCAGCGCGAGGTCAGGAATACCAGCGGCGTGCCGGTGCCGCGGATCTTCATTCGCACCACCTTGCAGATCGCCGGCCGAAGTTGGCTGATCGACGTGTCGCTGGCCGACCGGACCCAGATGACCTTTCCGATCATCATCGGACGCTCGGCGATCCGTCGGCATCGCCTGCTGGTGGATTGCGGCCGATCCTACCTGACCCGTCACCCCGATGAACCACCCACCGAGACGCTTCGTGAAAGGAACCGCTCATGAAGATCGCGATGCTGGCCCGGAATCCTAATCTTTACTCCCACCAACGCCTGAAAGAGGCGGCCGAAGCGCGAGGCCACGACTTCGACATCATCAACACCCTGCGGTGTTACATGAACATCGCGTCTCGCCGGCCCGAAATCTACTACAACGGCGAGAAGCTTCCGAAATACGATGCGGTCATCCCGCGCATCGGGGCCTCTGTGACGTTTTATGGTCTCGCCGTATTGCGCCAGTTCGAGATGATGGGCGTCTATCCGCTGAACGAAACCGTCGCCATCGGCCGCAGCCGCGACAAGTTACGTTCGCTCCAGCTTCTCGCGCGCGAGGGGATCGGCCTGCCGGTCACGACCTTCGCGCATGACCCCAAGCAGACCGAAGAGGTGCTGAAGCTCGCCGGCCGCGCGCCGCTGGTGATCAAACTCCTGGAAGGCACGCAGGGCATCGGCGTGGTCCTTGCCGATACCGAGCGCTCGGCGAAATCGGTGATTGAGGCGTTCCGGGGCGCCGGCGTCAACATTCTCGTGCAGGAATTCATCAAGGAGGCGGGCGGCAGTGACATCCGGGCACTCGTCGTCGGCGGCAGGGTCGTGGCCGCGATGAGACGCAGCGGCGCCCCGGGCGAGTTTCGCTCGAACTTGCATCGCGGCGGCTCGGCCAGCATCGCCAAGTTGACGCCCGAGGAACGTGTGACCGCGACCCGCGCCGCCAAGACAATGGGCCTCAATGTCTGTGGAGTAGACATGCTGCGCTCCAATCACGGACCCGTCGTTATGGAAGTTAATTCCTCGCCGGGCCTCGAGGGAGTTGAGAAGGCGACCGGGATCGACATTGCGGGCAAGATAATCGAACATCTCGAAAGGCACGCTAAGCTTGGTGCGACGCGGACGAAAGGCAAGGGGTGATGGCGACACGGGCCGGGTTCGCGTTCGGGGGCGAGACGATCGCCGCCGGGTCGCGTCGAACCGTTGATCTGCCAGTCAGCGTTCTGTCGGATCACACACCGGTCACGATGTCGGCGCATGTGGTGCATGGCCGCAAGAAAGGACCGGTGATGTTCATCAGCTCCGGCGTCCATGGCGACGAGGTGATTGGAGTTGAGATTCTCCGGAGGATTCTGAAGCTGCCTGCCATCGGCGGGCTACGCGGCACCCTGATCGCCGTGCCGATCGTCAACACCTTCGGTTTTCTCAACCACTCCCGCTACCTGCCCGACCGCCGCGACCTCAACCGCTGCTTTCCTGGCAGTGCAGGCGGCTCGCTGGCGGCGCGGTTGGCAAATCTGTTTCTGACAGATGTCGTGTCCCGGTGCGAGCTCGGCATCGACCTGCATTCCGCAGCCATCCATCGCACGAACCTGCCGCAAATCCGGATCGCGCCAGGCAACGCCAGGACGATGGAACTCGCCAAGGTGTTTGGAGCGCCCGTGATCCTCACTTCGCAGGTCCGCGACGGCTCGTTGCGAGGCGCAGCCCGCGACCGCAATGTCGACATGCTGCTTTACGAGGCGGGAGAGGGCCTACGCTTCGACGAAGTGGCCGTCCGCGCGGGAGTGGCGGGAATCCTGCGGGTGATGCGGCACACCGGCATGCTGCCCGCGAAGGGTGTTGCCAAGACCAAGCCGACATCGGTGCTGTGCATGTCGAGCAAATGGCTCCGCGCGCCGGCGGGCGGCCTGATCAGGACGTTCCGCGCCGAGGGCGATGTGGTGGCAGCGGGCGAGACGCTCGCGGCCGTTTCAGACCCGTTTGGTGAAAAAGAGACGACGATGACGGCGCCAACTGACGGTATTATCGTCGGCCGCGCCGTCCTTCCCATCGTGAATGAGGGCGACGCGATCTTTCACCTTGGCACAGTCAAGGCGACTGACGTCGCCGAGGCAGCCGTTGACACTCTGACAGCCGGGCTCGGGGATGACTTGCTGTTCGACGAAGACGAAATCATCTGAGCGTAGGCAGGACTTCGCGCAACGGCCGTTGAAGCCTTTGGTGAGCGCCCGCTGTCAGTCGACGGCCTTGCTCTAGGTCTGCACATACAGATCAGTGCCGCAAAATGCGGATCGATCACGGTTTCAGCAAGGTGCTTACAGAGCGGCTCCACTCAGGGAGAGCGGTCGCTCGATGTCGCGGTCTTCTATATCTCGCAAACGCACCAAGGGCAGGGTTGCCGCGGTACTTTCAGGAGCCATCGGCGATAGAGCACCCGTTCCCGACCCTGCGCCATGCCCGCGACTTGATTGCGGCATGGCGCGACGATTTCAACCACCACCGCCCGCATTCGAGCCTCGACGGGCTCACCCCGCGGGAGTACTACCAACGGTCAAAGGAAGGCCAAAACCTGAACAGAGCTAATTCATAAACGAGAACTCTCAGGTGAGCAGGTCAGACTCCCGCACGTCAGCCCAAGCGCGGACCGATCAGCCTCGTCCGGTCCTGCCCGAGGAAGCATCGCCCGGTGAGTTGATGGACGGCATCAGTCCAACTCGAACTATTTCATTGAGACGACCACGTGACGGGTTTGTGAAAGTCAAATTTATCACCTAGTCAAGCGGCATGGATATTGCACTGATCAAGACGTTCCTCGAAGTGTCGGCAGCTAGTTCGTTCGGCGGCGCGGCGGAACGCCTTCAAGTCACGCAATCCGCCGTCAGCCTACGGATACAGCGGCTTGAGGACATACTTGGTCGACCGCTCTTCACACGTTCCAAGGCCGGCGCCTTCCTGACACCGGCCGGTGCCGAGTTCGAGCATTACGCGCTCAGTATTCTAAAGATCTGGGAGGAGGCGCGTCAGCAGGTTGTCATCCCCGAAGGATTCAAGAAAAGCCTGACGATCGGCGCGCAATATTCGCTGTGGCCGCGACTGGGTTTTCGGATGGTTGATGGGCTTCGGATCGTCATGCCCGAGCTGTCTTTGCGAACAGAGCTCGGCATGACAGACAGGCTGACCCGCATGCTCACTGAAGGCATCGTTCAAATTGCACTTATGTATACACCCATGCTTCGACCGGGCCTGATCGCCCGCCCGCTCTTGCAAGAGGAGCTAGCGCTATTTGCCTCATGGCCAGATCCTGTTTGCTCGGACCTGAAAGGCCGGTATCTGTTCATTGATTGGGGTCCGGAATTCGTCCAGTTTCACGGTCTGAACTTACCTGATCTTTCCAATCAGGGAATGGCGTTTTCTCTAGAAGCTATGGCGGCAGAGTTCATATCGCGCCGGGATTACGCCGGTTATCTGCCAACACGATACGCCAAGCGATATTGCGATTCTGGGCAGTTGTACCCCGTGCCAGACATGCCGACCTTCCCCTATCCGGCCTGGACAGTGTTGCGTGAAGACCTTGACCCGCAAATCGCCACTGCCGCTGAGCGGGTTCTCGCTCAGGTTGTTACGGGATTGGACCAAGAAACGCACGAGCAGGTCGCTGAATTTCGGCATCTAAACATGCCGTAGGGTTGGCTTTTCTCCAATCCTCAGTTTGCATAACCATTGCTCATCGTAACTATAAATAATATTCGTGTTACATATATAGCACGAACCCGGTGGTTGCATCGCGGCGGAATACCGGAATGACCCGCGGCCCACTATTTCAGCGTCATCCGAAACGGCGTCGGGTGCTGTTGCCCGCCGCGCATGTTGGAAAGGAACGCGTATGAGACCCGTCAAGACATTCACCTCCGCGACCGCAGTTGCACTCGCTCTGGCCGCTCCGGCCTTCTCCCAGACCCTGGTCGGCGACCGGGATCTGGATGACCGCATCTCGGACATCGAGATCGAAACCCAGCGCAACATGGCGCGTTCGAGCGACAGCGTCCGCTACACGTTCGGCACCGGCGAGCGTTCGTC